>QHTW01000101.1:0-5387 GCA_003220955.1 Gemmatimonadota bacterium
CGCCGGCGCCGACGCGGATGGCCTGAATGCGGATGAACAAGATGCGCTGCATCATCTCGGCGACGCGGTCGAGCGCATCGGGACGTTGTTCCAGGGTATCCTGGCGCCCGCCATCAGCGTGCTCGGCGCCTAGCATCTCAGCAATCGCTTCTCGCCCCCCGTCCGGCTCTGGCCGGGCGGGGGGTTTTGCTTTATTACCTACGGGTGCTCTCCCGGCTGCTCGCGAATGCGGTTGTCGCGTTCCACGGGCTGTTCATTCTGTTCGTGGTGCTCGGCGGCTTTCTCGCGTGGCGCTGGAGATGGGTGGCGGCGGTCCACATTCCCTGCGCGTTGTGGGGTATCCTCATCGAGTACCGTGGTGGGATCTGCCCGTTGACGCCGCTCGAAAACAGCTTGCGCGCGCGCGCCGGCCAACAGGGATACGCCGGCGGGTTCGTCGAACACTACGTCCTGCCGGTGATCTATCCGAAAGGGTTGACGGCTGGTGTGCAAGTCGCGCTCGGGACGTTGGTGCTCACCGTGAATCTCCTCGCGTATAGTCTCCTGATCCGTCGTCTCACACGAGGCTCCTGATGGCCACTCGCCGCCACTTCCTGCGTTCGCTGTTCGCCGCCGGCACTACCCTGCCCGCGCTCAAGAGCGACGCCCTCTCGCGCATTCTTCCTGCGGTCCGGCACGCCGACGGCCGGAGCGCCACCGACGTCGCCCAGGACGAAGATTTCTGGCGCGAGATCCAGGCCGCGTTCGACATCGATCGCGGGATGATCAACTTGAACAACGGCGGCGTCGCGCCGTCACCGCGCGTGGTCAATGCCGCATTTCAACGCTATCTCGCGGTCTCGAACCAGGCGCCGGCGATCACGATGTGGGCGTGGATCGAGCCGGAGATCGAAGCGGTGCGCCGGCGGCTGGCGGCGAATTTCGGCTGCGATCCGGAGGAGATGGCGATCACCCGCAACGCCAGCGAGGCGCTCGAGATCGTCCAGCTCGGCATACCGCTGCAGCGCGGCGACGAAGTGCTGACCACGACGCAGGACTATCCGCGGATGATCACCACCTGGAAACAGCGCGAGCGGCGGGACGGCATCGTGCTGAAGCAAATCACGTTTCCCGTACCGCCGCCGTCCCAGGAGGATCTGGCCCGGCGCATCGAAGCGGCGATCACCCCGCGCACGAAGGTCATTCACTTCTGCCACATCACGAACCTCACGGGCCAGATCTTTCCGGTGAAGCAGATCTGCCAGCTGGGCCGCGCGCGCGGCATCGAGGTGATCGTGGATGGCGCACACGCGTACGCGCATTTCCCGTTCACCCGCGACGAGCTGGACTGCTATTACTACGGCACCAGCCTCCACAAGTGGCTCACGGCGCCGATCGGCACCGGTTTCCTGTATGTGCGGCGGTCGAAGATCGCCAAGATCTGGCCGATGATGGCCGCGCCGCCCGAGATGAACGACAACATCCGCAAGTTCGAGGAGATCGGCACGCACCCGGCGGCGAACCACAACGCGATCGTCGAAGCGCTCGATTTTCTGGACGGGATCGGGCCGGAGCGGAAAGCCGCGCGGCTCAGGTTCCTGCGCGATCGCTGGGCCAAGCGGCTGGAGCGTGTCCCGGGCGTGAAGATCCTCACGCCCTACGATCCCGCGCAGTCGTGCGGGCTTGCGTCTTTCACCCCGGGCCAGCTCGACGTGGGGAAACTCGCCGGCTTCATGTTCGACCGGCATCGGATCATCGTGACGCCGATCGCGCATCCAGAGTTCAACTGCCTGCGGATCACTCCCAACGTCTACACGACGCTCGCCGAGGTCGATCGGTTCGGCGACGTCATGGAAGACGTGCTGCGGAAGGGACTGCCGACGTCTTAAGGCAGCAGCGCTACGATCCGCAGCGGCCCGCCGCTCCCGCCTTTGATCTTCATCGGCAGCGCGATGACGTAGGCACCCGTCGCCGGGACCTGACTCAGATTGGCGACATTCTCGAACGCGGGAATGTTCACCGCGAACAGGCGGCGGTGCACGGCGAAAATGCTCGACTGCCCATAGTCGATGCTGGGCGTATCGATCCCCACCGCATTGACTTTGCGACGCGCCAGTTCCCGCGCCGCATCGAGGTCCAGGCCCGGGAAGTGCAGCTCCGGAACCGCGGCCGCTCCCGTTTTTGTCGTGCCGAGATAGCGCGCGCGGTCGGGCCAGCGGCTGCCCCAGCCCGTGTGGATCAGCACGATGGTACCGCGAGGGATCGCGCCGTGAACACTTTCCCACGCCGTGATGTCGGCGGGGCGCACGCGATAGTCGACACTCGAGTCCACCTGATGGCTGACATCGATGACCACCGCCGGTCCCATCAGCTGGGTGACGGGGACCTGGTCGGTCGTGCGCTTGCCTTCGGCGAAGTGGACCGGCGCGTCGAGATGGGTTCCGCCGTGCTCGGCGGCCGCGAAGTTATTGGCGGCGTAGTAGTAGCCGCCCGGCGTGCGCTGTGCCGAGACGACCGTGAGGTGAAACGGCTGGGCCGTCGGCCAGTAGATCGTGGTCGAGTCGAAGTCGTACGTGAGGTCCACCCACTTGCCTTCCGACAAACGACGCGCGAGCGAGGAGCGGCACGCGACCGCCACGAGGAGCACAGCAACGAGGGCGAGACGGCGCATCTGATCTCCCAGGAGCCAGGTTGGGTTGCAAGTGTACGCCGGTTCATTAAAGTTGCCAGCCATGAAATCCATCCTCTGGGTTGTTCCGATCTGCCTCATCGCGGCATGCGGCAGCTCCGACAAATCGAGCCAGACCGTGAACCGCGACACCCTCACCGAGCGCCAGAAGGACAGTATTCTCGCCGGCTCCAAGATTCCCGGCGCCCGCGCCGTGGGTCGCGCGATGACCGCCGCGGATTCGATGAGCGCGCGGGTCCATCAGTCGGATACGGTAGCGAGAGATACGACGGAGTTCTGATGCGTGCCGTGATCGCCGCCGTGGCATGTGCGGTCGCGGCGTGTGGCCGTTCCAACCCCTGTTCGGGACATCAGTTCGACCGCCTGCGCCGGTACTCGCTCCCCTATGCGGGCCATTGGGTAGTCGTCCGTGGCGACACCCTCACCTTCCCCGACGCACCGCCGATGAGTGATCGCTTCCGCCTGGGCGACATTACCCTCGATACGACGACGATCGTAGTGGATCGGGACTGCATCTTCCGCGGGCAGATCGTGTTCCGCGCCCCGCGCGCCGAAACGCTGGCGGTGAGCTGGTTCGGCCAACCGGAGCAGGCCATCGTCAGCGGCTGGCCGGCGGACCTGGGGCCATTTGCCGGGCTGTCGCTCGCGCCGTCAGGGCGAGACTCCATGAGCGGCACGATTCTGATCGATTCCAAGCTGGGCGTGCAGGCGCGCCCGGGCATGACGGCCCGGTTCGTCGCCGGTCGCGCGCACCGGTTATCTTCCTATCCATGAGAGGCTTCCTCGTCAGACTGGTGATCACCGCCCTGGGACTGTGGGTCGCCGACCAACTGCTCCCGGGCATCGCGTTCGCGAGCACGGGTGCGTTGATCGTGTCCGCGCTGGTGTTGGGGTTCGTGAACGCGCTCATCCGGCCGATCATTTTTATTCTCACCCTGCCACTGACCATCCTCACGCTGGGGCTGTTCATTTTGATCGTGAACGGGATTTCGCTCGCCCTTGTGGCGTGGCTGGTCCCGGGGTTCCATGTCGCGGGACTCTGGTCGGCGACTTGGGGCGCGATCATCGTCAGCCTCACGAGCTGGGTGGCGTCGCATTTCGTGGGAGGCTCGGGACGGATCGAGCGCTTGAAACGGGTGGAGGTCACCGGCCGCCGGATCGATGGATAGGGCGGCACCTTCGCGACAGGTTGAATGCTCGACGTAGAAACGCCCACCCTGCTGCTCCATCGCGACGTGATGGAGCGCAATCTCAAGCAAATGGCAGACCGGGCGCGGCGCCTCGGCGTCTCGCTCAGGCCGCACATCAAGACGCACAAGTGCCTGGAGTTGGGGCGCCGGCAGGTCGCGTACGGCGCCCACGGGATCACGGTGTCCACGCTGTTCGAGGCCGAGGCGTTTGTACGCGGCGGCTTTACGGATCTCACCTGGGCGTTCCCGCTCGATCCGTCGCACGTGGCGCACGTCCAGCGCATCGCCCAGGCAGGCGCCACCGTCCGCGTCATTCTGGATGATCTGGACACGGCGAAGGCGCTGGCGGGCAGCGGTCTGCACGTCTGGCTCAAGGTGGACTGCGGCTATCACCGCGCCGGGGTCGATCCCTCCTCGCGCTACGGGCTCGAGGTCGCACGCGAGCTCGGCGCGGAGCGTGGCCTCGTGTTCGACGGCATCCTCAGCCATTCCGGACACGCGTATCACACGCGCAACAGGGACGAGGCGGCGCAGATCGCCGAGCAGGAACGGCAGGTCATGGTGTGGTTTGCGGAGCTGCTCCGGAAGGACGCGCTGCCCGTGCGCGGCGTGAGCGTCGGCTCGACCCCCGCGATGGCGGCCGTAAAAAGCTTGACGGGCGTCACAGAAGCTCGGCCCGGGAATTACATCTTCTATGACCGGACCATGGTGCTGATTGGCAGTTGTGAGCCCGAGGACGTCGCGGTCACGGTACTGGCGACGGTCGTGTCGCACCAGCCCGGGGCGTCGCACTTCGTCGTGGATGCGGGTGCGCTCTCTCTCTCGAAGGATCTGGGGCCTACGCATATGGGTCTCGAGCCCGCGTTCGGTGCGGTGAAGGACCACCCCGAGCTCACGGTCGCCTCGCTGTCGCAGGAGCACGGGATGATCCGCGCCGCCGCGCCCGCCGCGATTGAGGGCAAGTTCAAGGTCGGGCAACAGATCGAGATCATTCCCAACCATTCCTGCCTGACCGAAGCGCATTTCGACGAGTATGTGGTGATCGAAGGAGGTCGCGTCATGGATCGCTGGCACATCGAGCGTGGCCGATGATTCTGCTGCGCCATTTCTTCGTCGCGCTCTTGCCCTTGGTCTTTGGACTCGGCGCGAGCTGGGGTTTTGCCTTCTCGCAAAACAAATGCGGGCGACTGGTCGGGCCGATTTTCGCCCCCAAGTGTCACTGGATTCAGCTCGAGTATCAGCTGGGATTTCAGATGGCGGGCACGCTGTTGGGCTGTCTGATTGCCATCTTTCTGGGCGCCTGGTTGGAACGTCGCAGCCGGCGCCGCGTAGAACGAGCAACCCTCAATCAGGGAGCGTCTGCATGAAAGCGCTGCTTACGCTGGTATTGCTCCTGGGCTGTGCGCTGCCCGCTGTGGCCCAGGACACGACGAAGGCTGCAGCTCCCCCGGCGCCGCCTCCGGCTCCCGCGGCCGCACCGAGCACCGCGACGGTCGAAGCCGTCCTCGCGCGCTCGGTCGCGGACCGTG
>QHTW01000101.1:5604-5900 GCA_003220955.1 Gemmatimonadota bacterium
TTTCACGGTTGGGCAATAGAGCCAAGGCAGACGTCTAGACGTCGAGACGTCTCGGCTTGACGTCTCGACGTCGCCTTGCTCATCACGCGAGGCCCATGGCGTGGAGGATCCAGCGCGTCAGCAGAATCCCCACCGCCACCAGTCCGAGCGCCAGCGCAAGCACGCCAGAAATCACAAGCAAAACGAATGAGCGGTCCGCGCGCCTGGCCTGTGCCGGCCCTGCCAGATGCCGCTCGAGCAGCGCCACGTTCCGAAGATTGGCTTTCCATGCGAAGTCGAAGATATCTCCGAGCACG
>QHTW01000102.1 GCA_003220955.1 Gemmatimonadota bacterium
AGGCAATGCTATCGCGTGGTGCCGGGCTCGTCAAAAAGCGGTCTACAGGGTGACAGTTTCGGGTGGCGGCGCCGCAAGCGCCCGCGTCGCGGTCGCGATCAGGGCCTGCCGTTTCGTCCCCAGACGCTGCATTGCCTCGTCTCGCTCGCTTTCCTTCTTATAGACGGCCGCGACCGCGCTTCCCGACCCGCATAGCCGGACCCATACCGGACCGGTTTCGGCGAGCCGCTCATACAGTGTCCGCAACTCCGGATGTTTCGCGAACACCACCGGCTCGAAATCATTGCCGCCGAGGCGTCCGATGCTGCCCCACGTGCTCAGCGCGTCCCCATCGAGCGTCACGGGCCCGCGCGGTTCTGGCGAACGATGCTGTTCGTCCCACCAGGCGTACGCGTCCGGTGTAGCGACCTGCAACGGTGGCACCGCGATGAGGGCGGGTAGTGAGGGCGGGGCGGGCAACCGGAATTGACGCTCGCCCCGGCCCCACGCCACCGCCAATGGGGCACCACCGGTCAAGAACGCCACGTCGGCGCCGAGTCGCGCGGCGAAATGCAGCAGCTCATGTCGCGGCACGGCGTTTCCCGCGAGCACGTTCACCGCCTGAAGCGCTGCGGCGGCGTCGCTCGAGCCGCCGCCCAGCCCGGTGCGCACCGGAATTCGCTTGCTGAGCGTGATGGCGACACCGAACCGGTTGCCGGTGGCATCGAGGACCGCCCGCGCGGCACGCACCGCCAGATTCTCGTCGACCGGGCCGAGATCCGGTCCATCGACCTCGAGCGTCACGCTGGAATCGGTGCGGCGCACTACCAGCTCATCGGCGAGCTCGAGCAGCGCGAATGCGGTTTCGATCTGATGGAAGCCCGAGGTTTCACGCGCGAGGATCCGCAGAAACAGGTTGACCTTGGCGTGTGCCGCGATGCGAACGGCCGTGCTCACGCCGTCCCCCCGGGGGGCGGGGAGGGCGGGGGGGGCGGGGCGCTACCGAGGTCGCGCAGCCTGAGGTGGAGGCGCGACAGCGACCACAGTCCCAGGAGCGTGATCGGCAAAAATGTCGTGAGGTGGTATGTCAACGCGTAGCTTACCGCGAGACTCGGATCCACGCTGTACAGCTTGAGGGTGAGCAGCGTCGCGGCTTCGAATACCCCGAGAAAACTGGGCGTCGAGGGGACCGCGACCCCGAAACCGATGATCCCCTGCAGCAGGAGCGCCGCCTCGATCGGGATATGAAGTCCGAACGCGCGAAAGCAGATCGCGAATGCCGCCGCGTTCGTGATCCAGAGCACCAGCGACCACAGGACGACACTCGCGAATCGCGCGGGACTCTTCAGCACCGCCAGTCCCTCGATGATGCCATCTAAGAAGCGAACCACTCGATCCGCGGCACGGACCGGCAGCATGCGCCGGGCGAAGCCCTCGATGAGCGCCAGGCCCGGCCCCGGCCGGTTCGCCATGAGCAGCGCGACCGCGAGCACCACTCCAAACAGCAGCGCCGTCGAAGCCGCGATGGTCGAGAGCGATCGGCCCCGGACCAGGGCGTGAGCGGGGAAGGATGGTGCGGCGATCGCGACGGCCATCAGCGCCAGCATCATGAGCGCATCGAAGATCCGCTCGACACCGACCGATCCGAGTGCGGTGGTGAAGCGCACCGGCAACTGGCGGGATGCCACGTACGCGCGTGCGAATTCGCCCGCCCGAGCGGGAAGCAGGTTGTTCGCCATGAAGCCGATCGTCGTGGCGTGCCACAGGGACAGAAACGGAAACGGCCGGCCGTTGCCCTCGCGCAGGATCAACTGCCAGCGGATCGTTCGCACTGGGAATGTCAGCGTCGCGACGAGGACCGTGAGCAGGAGCAGCCAGCCGTTGGTTTGCCGTGCGTCCGCCCAGACTTTGCGGGGATCGATCTTGTAGAGCACCCAAGCCAGCAATGCCACACTGATGGCGAGCCCAATGAGCCAGGCCCACCCCCGCCGCCAGCGCTTACTCGGGTTCGATGGCGAGGACAACGAGATCGCAGACTTCGTCGATGATCGCGCGGAGCGCGTCGCCGCTGACGCGCTTGGCCGTTTGCCGCAGCTCCTGCGCGCGCTCGCGGGCGCGGGCGCCTTTGTACAGCAGCGTACGGATATCGACCGGTTCTCCATTCGCCCGGCTCACGGCGGGGGCGCGGCCCGCCGTCCCGCTAATCAACTCCTCGAGCGACGCTGGTCCCACCCCCGCGGCGACCAACTGTTGATACCGCGTCCACGTACCCGCGATATCGGACGACTCCGCACTCACTGGTGGCGCCACGCTCGGCGCCCGCGTCGGTCNCGCGGGCGATCCAGGGGCCGCAGCGGCGGAGGTGGCGGAACGGGCGGCCTCGGTGGCGCGGGAGCCGATGCGGGTGCGGCGTGCTCCGCCCCTCCCAATCGCCGGATGGCCAGTGTCGCGGCGGCGAGCGCGGCAGCGGTCGCGGTTTCATCGCCGGTCCCGGAGGTGGACAGGATTTCACCCGCCTTGCGAAGCTCCGCGGCGAACAGCGCCGGCTGTTTCACCGCGATGCCGCTCGACACCGCCTCGCGCGCTGCCTGTGCAAACTCGGCGACGCGCTCGGCCACCGGACCTCCCCCCGCCGCACCCAGGGCGCGGAAGGTGCCGGCGAGCGTATGCGCGCGCAGCTCGCGCTGCGTCGCGCTCGGCGCCCGCTCGAGCGAATCCGCGGCCTGGCGCAAATGCTCGCCGTGGCTCACGAGCTCGAGCTGGCCCAGCGCCGCCGGTCGCGCGCTCTCCCCCGCTGGCGGCGTGCCGCGCCGGACGATGGTCGCGACGCTTTCGATCGGCACGATGTCGGGTTCGCTATCCCCGAAGTGCACGAGCAAGCCCGCAAATTTTCTGAACTCCGCACTCTCGGGATCGGGCCGGCCGCGCTCGGCGACCTCGCGCGCCGCATGCGCGATCGACGTCGCCGCCATCTGAAACAGCTCGGCGATCGTGTCGCCAAACCCGGGAGGCGGTGCGCCCTCCGCGCTGGTGCGGCTTGCCTCGCCGATCGCCTGCTCGATGCCCTCGAGCAGATCCGGCAAGGGTGGTAAATCGTTCAACGCCGCGAGCCCGCGCAGCGGCTGCAACGCCTTGAGCACCTGTTGCAACGGATCGTGCGCCAGCGGATTCGTCCGCAGGGCGCGGCCGGCGCGATCGAGCGCGCTTGCGATCGCGGCGCCTTCACGCGCCACGAACGCGCGCGCGCCCGCGTCGAGACCCATCGCCTCCACCGCGCGGATCTGGGCCGATGGCCGGCCGCCCAGTTGCTCGAGCTGAGTGGCCACCGCCTCGGCCTTCGCCGTGTCCTCGTTCGTCCAGGTCGCCGCTTTGCGGACGAAGATCTTGAGGTCGTCGACGGCTCGGATAGCGATTTGCTTGGTCGCCGCGTCCCACGGCCGCCGGCCCTCGCGCACGCCGCGCGCGAGCGCTTCGAAACCCATCGCTGCCCGCGCGATCGCTTGCTGGTTCGCCATCAGGGCGCTGCCGCGGAACGCGCGCGCCAGCCGCACCAGCTCGTCGGCCGCCGCCGGTGCCGCAGGTTGGAGCAGGGCATCGAGCCGGTCGAGATATTCCCCCGCCTCGAGGGCGAAGAAGTCCGACATGCCGAGCGGCGCCGAGGGCTGCGTCATGGTGGAAACAACATAAGTAGATTAGGCGCTCGGTGGCCATGGTGCTCGAAGTCAAAGACTTGCGTTATCACTTGCCCGGCAACGGCAGACCCTTGGTCGACGGGATCTCGTTCTCGGTGGGAGCCGGTGAGACGCTGGTGATGCTCGGCCGGAGCGGCGCGGGGAAGACCACCACGCTGAAGCTTGTGAATCGGCTGCTGGAGCCGAGCAGTGGTGACGTGCGCGTCTCGGGGACGCCCGCCCATGCCGTCGAGCCGACGAAGCTGCGACGGCGCATCGGCTATGTGATTCAGGAGATCGGACTCTTCCCGCATTTCACGGTGGCGGCGAACGTCGGACTGTTGCCTCGCCTCGCGCGGTGGCCCAGTGATCGGATCGATGCGCGCGTGCGCGAGCTGCTCGCGCTCGTCGGACTCGAGCCCGCGGAGTTCGCCGCGCGCTTTCCCCATCAGCTCTCGGGCGGCCAGCGGCAACGCGTCGGCGTGGCGCGCGCGCTCGCGCTCGATCCTCAGCTCCTGCTCCTCGACGAGCCATTTGGGGCGCTCGATCCGATCACGCGGCTCGAGCTGCAGCGCGAATTCCGTGCGCTCGCGAGCAAGCTCGGCAAAGCCGCCGTGTTCGTGACGCACGATGTGCGCGAAGGACTATTGCTGGGCACCCGCATCGGGCTGCTCGATGGGGGACGGCTCGCGTTCCTCGGGACACCGGACGATTTTCGAGCCAGCCCTCAGCCCGAAGTCCGCAAGTTCATGGAAGCCGCCTGAGGCTCCTCGAGTTCTACTCGCGCCACGCAGGCGAGCTCTGGCTGCTCGTCGGTCAGCACGTCGGCCTCGTGGCGATCTCCACGGGACTCGCCCTGCTCTTCGGGCTCCCGCTCGGCGTGCTGGTGGCTCACCATCCCGCGTGGCGCCGGCCGGTGCTGGGCCTGGCGAATGTGTTTCAGACGATCCCCAGCTTGGCGCTCTTCGGTCTGTTGATTCCCGTGTTCGGCATCGGCGCGTGGACGGCGATCACCGCACTCGTCGTCTACGCCCTCCTGCCGATCGTGCGCAATACGTACACGGGGATCGCGGGCGTGGACGCTGCGGTGCGCGAGGCGGGGCGGGGCATGGGCATGACGGACGGCGAGCTGCTGCGACTCGTCGAGCTGCCGCTCGCCGCCGGCTTCATCCTCGCGGGTGTGCGGATCGCCACCGTGGTCAGCGTCGGGATCGCGACGATTGCTGCGGCGATCGGCGCGGGCGGGCTCGGCGTGTACATCTTTCGCGGCGTAGCGACCGTGGACAACACCCTGATCCTCGCGGGCGCCATTCCCGCCGCGCTGCTCGCGCTGCTCGCGGACGCGTTGCTCGGCGTAGTGGAGCGAAGGCTTGTCTGGCGGCAACGATGAAGCGCGTGTTCCTGATGACGCTCCTGTTGTCGGGTTGTGCGAAGCACGACCGGATCGTCGTCGGCGCGAAGAACTTCACCGAGTCCGACTTGTTAGCCGAGATCGTCGCGCAGCAGATCGAGCGGCGAACGCAGGTGCCGGTCGAGCGCCGGTTGCATCTCGGCGGCTCATTCGTCTGCCACCAGGCCATCACCGCCGGCGAAATCGACTTGTACGTCGAGTACACGGGCACGGCGTTCACGGCCATTCTGAAGCAGCCTCCGATCGCGGATCCGGACAGCGTCTACCGCTACGTCAGCGCGGCATACGCGCGCGATTTCAAGTTGCGATGGACCGCGCCACTCGGGTTCGACAATACCTTCGCCATTCTGGTGCGGCGCGCGGATGCGGAGCGGTACGGTTTGCGGTCGATTGCGGACCTCGCGCGCGTCGCGCCGCGTTGGAAAGCGGGATTCGGGTACGAGTTCCTGGAACGCGCGGACGGATTCGCGGGTCTTGCAACGGTGTACGGCCTGACATTCTCGCAGCCGCCGACCGCGATGGACCTGGGGCTCACGTATCGGGCACTGGCCGAGCGTCGGGTCGACGTCATCGCGGGGAACTCGACCGACGGACAGATTGCGAAGCTCGATCTGGTTGCGTTGAGGGACGATCGCGGCTACTTCCCGCCGTATCAGGCGGCTCCCGTTGTCCGCGCAGCCGTGCTCGAGAAGTATCCCGCCGTTGGAGCAGCACTGGCGGAGCTGGGCGGCAAGATCACGGATGCGGAGATGCGGCGGCTGAACGCACTGGCCGATGTGGAGCATACCGACATCACCGAAATCGCGCGGGCGTGGCTCGCGGAGCGGATTCCATGAGGAGGGAGACTGTTATGTCAGACGCCGAGGGTCTCGTTGTCGTTCGAGGTGGGGCGAAAGGGTTTGTCCAGGAAGTCACGGCCGGCCGCCATCATCTCGTCGCGGATGAGCCCGTTGCCTCCGGTGGGACAGACCAGGGGTTCGGTCCTTACGACCTAATCCTGGCCGCCCTCGGCTCGTGAATGTCCATGACCATCGCGCTGTATGCGCGAACGCAGAAGTGGCCGCTCGAAACCGTTGTCATCCGTTTGCGTCACTCGCGGGTTCACGCCAAGGACTGTATCGATTGCATAACGAAGAACACAGATACGATGCTGGATCGGATCGACACAGCAGTTGATCTCACCGGCGCGCTCACGCCGGAACAGCAACGCAAGCTCCTGGATGTCGGTGGGAAGTGTCCGGTGCATCACACCCTGAAATCAGGAATCGACATCAGGATGGCACGCGCTGCACCACCGCCATGATGTTTCCCTCGCTGTCCTTGAACCACGCGGCCATGGCGCCGCCGCCGGTAGCGATGCTGTTGTTCGTCTTGAGGCCGGGCATGCTGTATTCCTCGAACACGACGCCGCGCGCCTTCAGGTCGGTCACCTCGGCTTCGATGTCCTCGACCTGCCAGAAGGCTTGGCTGGCTCTGGAGGTGCCGGCGTTCGGCGTCGGATACAGAAACACCTCGGCGCCGCCGCACATGTAGACCACGCCGCCGGCGTAGACTTCGGCGGGCTCGAGCCCAACGATCTGCTCGTAGAACTTCCGGGCGCGCTCGATATTGGATGCGGGGATATACGCGCGAATCGGAGACGTGCTCAGCATGGTGGACTCCTCGTTGGCTCAGGTGGAGCTGGCGATCGCCGCGCGCAGGCTGCCCTCATCGCGCGAGGCGTGATACCGCTCGCCATTGATGAAAATGGACGGCGTGCCTTCCACGCCGTTCACCGTGCCGCTCTGCACGTCCCGCTCCACCCCCTCGGCGAATTGGTGCGCGGCCATAGCCTTGCGATATGCGCGCCCGGCACCTGCGGCCCGAGCCTGTCGCTCGAAGTCGCCGGGCTCGAGGTCGTACTGATCGGCGAATAGGGCATCGTGCATGCGCCAGAAGGCGTCCGCCCCGGCGAGTGCGGAGACGGCCTCCGCCGCCTCCGCGGCCATTTCCGCATGCGGATGGATCTCGCGCAGCGGGAAATAGCGATACACATAGCGGAAGGAATCGCCGTCGCGGCGCCGCAGCTGGCCGATGACCAGCTCGAGCGCGCGCGTGTACGGACATTCGTAGTCACCGTAGACGAGGACCGTGACTGGCGCGGTCACGGATCCACGGACGTGATCGTCGTTGCCGATGTTCAAGCTCATAGAGTCTCCACCGCCAATTCCTGGCGCAGCGCCGGCGCGACCTTGGTACCGACCAGCTCGATCGCCTGCATCAGTTTCGCGTGCGGCAGTGAAGAGGCGTTCATTTGAAATGTGATGCGCGAGATCCCCCCCAACGCTTCGCTATGGCGAATGATCTTCTCCACCACTTCGGTGGGCTCGCCGATCAGCACAGCGCCGTACAGTCCCCGCTGGGCGTCGTAGTGCCCCCGCGTCATGGGAGGCCAGCCGCGCTCTCCCGCCACGGAGTTCATGGCACGGGCGTAACCGGGAAAGAAGTCATCCGCCGCTTCTTGCGTCGTAGCGGCGACGTAGCCGAGCGAGTGGACGCCAACCTTGAGGCGCTCGAGCGGGTGTCCCGCTTGCTCGCCGGCCTCGCGATAGAGGTCGATGAGCGGGCGGAAGCGATGCGTTTCACCGCCGATGATCGCCACCATCAACGGCAGGCCCAGCCTGCCGGCGCGCACGAAGGATTGCGGCGTCCCGCCGACGCCTATCCAGATGGGCAGGGGATGCTGTACCGGTCTCGGGTAGACGCCCTGTCCCGTTAACGCGGCCCGGTGCTTCCCGGACCAATGGACGTGCTCGTGCTCGCGGATCTTGAGGAGCAGGTCGAGCTTCTCCGCGAACAGCGAGTCGTAGTCTTCGAGCCGCAGGCCGAAGAGCGGGAACGCGTCGACGAACGACCCGCGCCCGACCACCATCTCGGCGCGTCCCTGCGACAGCAGATCGAGCGTCGCGAAGTTCTGGAACACCCGCACCGGATCGGCCGCGCTGAGGACGGTGACCGCCCTCGTCAGCCGAATGCGCTGCGTGCGCGTCGCCGCCGCCGCGAGAATGATCGGCGGCGCGGAGTCGAGGTAGTCCTTCCTGTGATGCTCGCCGATTCCGAAGACGTCCGATCCTACGTGATCGGCATGCTCGATTTGTTCGACCAGGTCCCGCAGACGCTGCGACGGACTGACTGCGAGGCTTGCCTCATCGTACGCTGCTGCAAAACTGTCGATGCCAATTTCTAAAGCTTTGGTGCGTGGCACATGGATCACGCTCCAATTGCATTGCGCCGCCACAGTGCCCGTAGCGACGCGCTTTGATGGTAATGAGACGGT
>QHTW01000314.1:0-1616 GCA_003220955.1 Gemmatimonadota bacterium
CGGTTCTATGGCAAGGAAGTCATGGATCTGTTTCGCGACGTCAAACGCGCGTACGACCCGCTGTCGATCCTCAACCCTGGTGTTATCATTCCCGCGACCGACTGGTCACCGGTGGCCGCGCTGAAAGTGGGCGCTGGTGCCGCGGCCATTCCTGACGACATCGCCACGCGACTACGAGAAGTGGAGCGCAGCGCCGCATGGGCCACACCGAAACTCGAACTCGCACACTAGCGCCGATGGAAGTCTTTCGCACCCCGCGCATTTCGCTGATCGCGCGTCCCCAGTTTCTCGAACCGGAACATCTCGCGGTCACCTGGCGTGGCGACGCGAGCGATGGCGAGCGGCTGGCCGAGTACGCGGGGCGGCTGTGCTACATGAGCCAGCACAATCCGGTCAATCGGACGACGGCCGAGTATCTCGAAAACATCAAGAAGCAGGGTCACGGCTCGGTGCTGGAGCACGCGGTGTACGTGCTGTTGATCGAAGGTATCTCGCGCTCCTGCTCGCACGAGCTGGTGCGCCATCGCGCCGGCTTCGGCTATTCGCAGATCTCGCAGCGGTATGTCGATGAATCGCATGCCGCGTTCGTCCTGCCGCCGGCCGTCGCGGGCGACGCGAAGCTCGAAGCGGAGTGGCAGCAGCAAGTGAGCGAGGCGCAAGCCGCGTACGTGCATGCGGTCGAGGGGCTGATGCAGCGCTACGAGTGGATTGCCGACAAAGTCCACCGGCGCAAAATGGCCCGCGAAGCGGCGCGCAGTGTGCTGCCGAACGCCACGGAAGTGAAGATCGTCGTCTCCGGGAACGCTCGCGCGTGGCGCACGATGCTCGAGCTGCGCTGCAGCGAAGGCGCCGAGCTCGAAATCCGGCGCATGGCGATCGCGGTGTTGCGCGTCTTGCGGCACGAAGCCGGCGCGCTGTTCTCCGATTTCGAGATCTACGTCGCCGACGACAGACAGGAAGCCGCGCGCGTCACCTACCACAAAGTTTGACGCAATATTTTTTTCTCGAGCACGAAGAGTCTTGCGCATCGTGAAACCATTTCGTATTCTGATTTCGAATGCGAATAGGTCTCGCATACAACGAAAAGCCGGACGCAAGCGACGCGTCTGACGCCTACGCAGAATGGGACGACCCATCGACGATAGATGCGGTCGACCACGCACTCAGTCTCTTCGGCACCGTCGTTCGACTCGAAGCCAACGAATTGCTCCCGCAGAAACTTTCGCTCGCACGTCCCGACATCGTCTTCAACATGGCAGAGGGACTGCACGGCCCCTGCCGGGAGTCGCACGTCCCCGCGTTGTGCGAGTATCTGCAGATTCCTTACACGGGCTCCGATCCGCTGACGCTCGCCTTGACGCTGCACAAAGGACGGACGAAAGAGATCCTCGCCTACCGCGGCGTACCGACCGCGCCGTTTCGGGTGATCGAACGCATCGACGATCTCGAGCGGCTGCCGCTGCCGTTTCCGCTGTTCGTGAAGCCCGTCGCCGAAGGATCAGGTAAGGGCATATTCGTCAATAACTTATGCGAGACCTCCGCTCAGCTCGCCGAGCGCGTGCCTTTCCTCTTGGAGCGCTACGCACAGCCGGTCCTCATCGAGACCTATCTCCCCG
>QHTW01000314.1:1646-3405 GCA_003220955.1 Gemmatimonadota bacterium
TGCCTGCCGATCGTCGGATTCGATTTCGCGACGCTGCCTCGAGGCGCGCCGCCGGTGTACGGCTACGAAGCGAAGTGGATCTGGGACACGCGCGAGCATCCGCTGGCGATTTTCCGGTGCCCGCCCACCGGCGTCGCCGACTCGCTCTGCCGCGAGACGGAGCGCGTCGCGCTCGACGCGTATCGCGCCCTCGGTTGCCGCGACTGGTGCCGCATCGACGTGCGCGTGGACCGGTTCGGAGTCCCCAACGTCGTCGAGCTCAATCCGCTGCCCGGCATCATTCCCGATCCCACGATGAACTCCTGCTTCCCCAAAGCGGCGCGGGTCGCCGGGTACACCTACGATGGGCTGATTCAGGAAGTCGTCCGCACGGCCTGGAGACGGATAACGGGCCGCGACGGGGGGGCGCAGGATGCCGCGTCCGTACACGCCCCCACCGCGATCTCCGCGTGAGGGTCATCATCCTCTATGATCCCGGGGCCGAGGACTGGAGCGCCGAGGACATCGCCGGAGTGATGGAGTCGGTCGACGACATCGCCAGAATCTTTGGCTGCCTCAATCATCAGGTGCAGCGCGTTCCCGTCCGGCACGACATGCGGTGGTTCAACGCGTGCCGAGGGGGCCGTGCCGATCTGGTCTTCAATCTCTGCGAAGGGGTGCGCGGCGTGGCGCAGTGGGAGGACCACGTCGTCGGCACGCTCGAGCTCGCCGGCATCGCCTATACCGGCTGCGGTCCCTGGACCACCGCCGTGTGCCGCCGCAAAGCAGTCGCCAACACCTTGCTGGAGCGCGCCGGGCTGGCGGTGCCGCGCTGGACGATCGCGCAGGGGAAAATCGACGACGACTTTCCGTTGCCGGCGATCGTCAAGCCGGCGGCGGAGGACGCGAGCGCGGGTCTCGACAAGCAGTCCGTGGTCAGCGACCGCAAGAGCTTGAAGGCGCGCATCGCGGCAATGACCGAGCAGTTCGACGAGGTGCTGGTGCAGCAGTACATCGCTGGCCGCGAGTTCAACGTCGGGATCGTCGGCGATCGCACGCTCCCCGTCGCCGAGATCGACTTCAGCGCGATGCCGACCGACACCTGGCCCATCCTCACCTATGCCGCCAAGTGGCACGTGGGGTCGCCGGAAGATCTCGGCAGCCGCCCCGTGTGCCCGGCGCAGATCTCGCAGCGGTTCGGCGACCGGTTGTGCCGGCTGGCGGAAGCGGCGTGGCGCACGATGCAGGGCAAGAGTTACGGGCGGGTGGACATCCGCGTCGATGAAGCGGGCAAGCCGTGGATCCTCGAGGTCAATCCCAATCCCGACCTCACCGATGCGGCGGGCCTGTCGCGGATGGCGAAGGCCGCCGGGTGGGATTATGGCGAGCTGATCCGCCGCATCGCCGAGATCGCGCTGCGAGAGGCGCAGGGGAGCAAGGCGGCACGTGAGCTGCTCGCTGCGCCCCGTCGGGCACGCGCACCGCGCACCGCTTGAGCAGCTGACGCGGGCGACCGGACTCTTCCGTGAAGAGGAGGTCGCCACCGCGGTCGAGCTGCTCGAGGAGAGTCTGGCCGGCGACGACGATTACCGGTTCGTCGGGGCGTTCGAGGGCGATCACCTGGTCGGGTACGCCTGCTGGGGACCGACGCCAGGCACCACAGCGACGTACGACTTGTACTGGATCGTTGTGGAGCGCGAGCGACAGGGACGAGGCATTGGGAGTGCGCTGCTCACCGACGTGGAGCAGCGACTCATGGCGCACGACGCGCGGCTGATTG
>QHTW01000103.1 GCA_003220955.1 Gemmatimonadota bacterium
CGCGCGCGCGCATGAGGTCTTCGTGGGCGCCGCGCTCGATCACGCGACCCTCTTCCATCAGGAGGATCAGATCGGCGCGATGGATCGTGGACAGCCGATGTGCGATGACGAAGGTCGTCCGGTCGGCCAGCAGGTCGGCCATCGCGGCCTGAATCAGCTGCTCGCTTTCCGTGTCGAGATTGCTGGTCGCCTCGTCGAGGATCAGGATCTGGGGTGACGCGAGAATCGCGCGCGCGATCGCCAGGCGCTGCTGTTGGCCGCCCGAGAGCTTGACGCCGCGCTCGCCGATGGTGGTCTCATACCCCTGCCGCAACCGGACGATGAATTCGTGCGCATTCGCCCGACGGGCGGCGTCCTCGATCTCCCGGTCGGTCGCATCATGGCGGCCGTACGCGATGTTGTCTCGTACGGAGCCGTCGAAGAGAAACACGTCCTGCTGCACGATGGCCAGCAGGTCGCGATAGCTCCGCAGCCGGAAATCACGAATATCCACGCCGTTCAGCAGGATGCGGCCGTGGGTGGGATCGTGGAAGCGCGCGACCAGGTCGGTCACGGTTGTCTTCCCCGCCCCTTTCCGGCCGACCAACGCCACCACCGAGCCCCCGGGCACGATCACATCGAACGCGCGCACCACCGGTTGCCCGGGCCGGTATTCGAACGCGACGTCCTCGAACTTGAGCTCGCGCACTTCAGCCGGCGCATCCCGCGCGTCCGCGCGATCCGGCTTGTCCTGCTCCATGCCCAGCACCTCGAACACCCGCTCCATCGCGGCGCGGGAGCGCTGCATCTCGGAGAACGAGTTGACGATGTTCCACACCGGATTGAGCAGCAGGAACATGTACCACTGAAACGCCATGATATCGCCGACCGACGCGCGGCCAACGATGTTCAGGTAGCCGCCGAACCAGACGATCACGACGCTGATCCCCGCCTCGAGCAGCCCCCATGACGTCCAGAGCAGCAGCTCGCGCCGGTGCGCGAAGAGCTCTTTTCGGAGCACGGCATGCCGGCCGAGCATGAAACTGATCAACTCCTGGATCTCCTGCCGGAACGCCCGGACGACCCGGATTCCCGAAAACGTCTCGCCCACGCGACCATCGACGATCTCCACGTCCTTGCGGACGGACCGGTAGATCGGCCGGATGCGGCGCGTGAAGATGAGGCTCAGGACCATCACTCCCGGGATGATCGCCAGCGCCGTTACCGCCAGCTGCCAGTTGAGCGCCAGCAGGATTCCGATGGCAATGATGAGACGAATCACCGAAATGGCCGGCGACACGATCGCCAGCTGCAGCAGCCCGGTCGTCGTTTCCACATCGCCGGTGAGGCGCGACAGGATGCCGCCCGTCTTCATGTCCCAGAGCCGCGGCAGCGGCAAGTGCAGCAGCCGTTCGTAGAGCGAGCGCCGCAGCGACAGCATCACGCGCACGTTGAGAATGCGCTGGCGGTAGTCCTTGTAGCCGCCGCCCACATGCGAGAGGATGATCACGCCGAGGAATACGATCCCGGTCATGTTGAGCCGGGTGAGCCGAGCGCCGACATCCAGGTTGCGATTGAGAATGACGTGATCGACGATGAACCGTATGAACAGCGGCTCGATCATCTGCAGACCGGCGACGGCGAGGGCCACCAGGAAGACGGCACCGACTGCGAGGCGGTGCGGCCGCAACCAGTGCAGATACTCGCGGAGGAAGGCCCGACGTGCCTGTTTTGGGGCCTGCGAAGGCGGCGCGCGCCCGTCTTCGTCGGCGGCGTCCAGCCGCCCGTGCTTATAGTCCTCGACGAACTCCTGGTAGCGCTTGCGGGAAGAACGAGCGGGGCTCACGAGACAACGTGAACCCCGCTCTGGACCGTAGTCAACTGCCCGTTACTTGGCGAGATCGCTCACCACGCCGATCAGCAGGTGCACCTTCGCCTGATCGCTCGACCCCTGGGCGGCGGCGTTCAGCTGCGTCGTCAACTGACTCAACGCGGCCCGGCGCTTCTGGCCCGACGCTTTGTCCGCACGCTTCAGCGCATCCCGGGTAGCCTTGAGCCTGGCCGCCGCCAGCCCATTGGACCGCTCCAGCTGATCAACGTACGCCTGGGCCACGACGAAACTCGCGGGCCAGACCAGCTTTTGCTGATCCTGCGCATTCAGGTAATCGAAATGGATGAGCTTCGCGGCGTCGATCTCGTTTTGCGACAGCAGCGCGCTCGGCTTCAGCTCGAGAATGTCGAGGCCGCGCGCGATCTCAGAGCTGATGATGTAGCCATTGTACCAGTACGCGGACCACGAGCCCGCGCCGACCAGCTTCGTCGAGTCCATCGGCCCGCGGTCGAAGAACGCGATCTCTTTGGGATGCGACGGATCGGTCCAATCGAACACCGAGATGCCGCCCTGATACCACCCCTGGGCCATGATATCGCGACCCGGTACCGGAATCAGGGTGCCGTTGTGAGCCACGCAGTTCTCGTTCGAGGTCTGGGCGACCGGAAGCTTGTAGTAGTTCTTGAACGCCATCGCGCTTCCCGAAAGCGTGAAGATCGCGTCCGCGCCCCACTCTGGCTTGTCGGTCACGCGGCAGCGAGGCTGGAGGCCGCCGCCCCATTCGTCCGTGAACAGGATCTTGCTGCCGTCGTTGTTGAACGTGGCGGAGTGCCAGAACGAGAAGTTCGAATCAGATACCGCGCCGATGCGCTTGGGATTGCCGGCGTCGCGGATATCGAGCAGCAGGCCGTAGCCGCCGCAGGCCCCGCCGGCCAGCCCGATCGCGGGGTAGACGGTGATATCGTGGCACTGGGTTGGCCCGGCATTGGGATTGAAGCCCTGACGCCGACGATTCGCCTCGATGCGTTTCGTCACGAGGTCCTGGGCGTTCGACCGCAGCGTGGCGGTGTCGGCGGCTGTCGGTACCCCGGTACCCCCGCGGGCCTTGACGATGCTGTCGAGCGCTGACTTGACGAACGGAGGGCCGAGGATGATGTCACGACCTTCGAACGTCACCACGTAACCGCCCGCGGCGCGGGTGGAATCGATCTCGCGCTTTAGCTCGGCGATGTCCTCGGGTGCCTCACCATGACGCGGCGGCGCGACCAGATCCTGAAAGATGCGGGGCGAGCTGACGATATGAGCCTGCTCGGGATGCGCGAGCGGAACCTGAATCACTTCGATACGGAACAGCGCCGTGCTCGGCGTGCTGTCCACTGATCCGACCGCGCAACCGGCCAATTCATTCGAAGAGCGGACCGGTGCCGAGCCGGAAACGTAGATATAGACATTGTCCGTGTCGTTCGGCTGGGTCACGACGGTATGGGTATGCGAGCCCCGGCACGTCTGCACATCGGTGAGGTGGCGGGGGTTGGCGATGTCCGTCGCGTCGAAGATGCGGATGCCGCGCAGCCGCTCATGACTGACGGTATCGGTCACGCCCTGCTTGCCGCAGTCGGTGCGCCCGTTCAGCGCCTCACCGGACACGAACAGCAGGTTGCGGAAGACGGAGACGTCGCTCTGCGAGCCGGGGCAGACGAAGGCCCGCTTCAGGGTCGGATGCTTGGGGTCCGAGATATCCCACACCTGGATCCCGGAGAAATTCCCCTGAATGACGTAGTTGCCCCGGATTGAGAGATCGGAGTTGATGAAGTTGAAGTCGCCCGGGTTCGTCTTGTTGAGGAACGAGTCCGAGGGCGGCGTCGTCGACACCAGGTTCAGATTCCAGGCGGCCTGGGCGGCGTCGAACCAGCCGGCCCGAAGCCCGATGCGTGGGTCCGGTTTCCCGGGCGACGCTGTCGCAGGTGTCGTTGTCGACGACGCCTTATAGCCTGCCTGCGCCTGTAAGGTCGCAGAACCAGCGGACACCAGCGCGACGGCGGAAATGACGCACGAAAACCGTGATTTCACTGAGAGCTCCGTTTCAGGTCGTCCAGCATGAGGGTCATACGGTTGATTTCGGTGGTCTGGTCGGCGTTGACATCAGAAGCGAACCGGAAAATTGGGCCGTCCTGCGCCGCCCCGGGCACCGCGAGCAGTTGCTGCACCATCGTGATGGCCCCCTGATGGTGCTGGATCATGAACGTGAGGAACAGCCGGTCGAACTCCGGACCGCGCCCGGCATCGAGCTGCGCCATCTGCTCCGGCGTCAACATGCCCGGCATCAGCATCGGTTGGTCCATCCCCTGCATGATATGGCCGCGCGGGTCGGCCGGTGGGACGTACTCACCGTGCTCCCGCAACCAGCGTTGGGCAAACGCGATCTCGTCGGTCTGCGCAACGACGATCCGCTCGCACAACACCCGCACGGCCGGACTCGCGCCGTGCGACGGCGCCCACTTTGCCATTTGAATCGCCTGGGCGTGGTGGCCGATCATCCCGGCCACGAAATGCACGTCTGCGGGCGTGTAGTTCTTCGGAGTCTGCGCGGTGAGCACCCCGCCTGCTGGAGCAGCAAGCGCCAGGACAAGGGCGGTTCGTATCGTCATATCCGCGTAAAGCTACCCCGAATACCGGGACTGACGAGCACCCGGCCTCGGGTTGAGAAATGAAACGTGAGCCCCGCTACTTTACAGCATGACCGTTTCACCTCCCATCGAACCCATGCTCGCCAAAATCGCCGACGAGGTGCCGCACGATGGCGATTTTCTGTTCGAGCCCAAGTGGGATGGATTTCGCGCGATCGTGTTCCGAAGCAAGGACGACGTGTTCATCCAGAGTCGCGACCTGCGACCGCTCGATCGCTACTTCCCGGAGCTCCACGAGGTCTTGCTGGAGCGGCTGCCGGGCGGCGTCGTCGTGGACGGCGAGATCGTCATGCCCACCAAGCACGGGCTCGACTTCGGTGGGCTCCAGATGCGGCTGCATCCCGCGGCGTCACGCGTCGCGAAACTCGCCAAGGCCACGCCGGCCGCGTTCGTGGCCTTCGATCTTCTCGCGGTCGATGGCAAGAGCCTGATTGACGAGCCGCAGCGAGACCGCCGAGCACAGCTCGAAAAGCTCTTCAAGAAGATCCGGCGCCCGCTGTACCTCACGCCCATGACGCGTGACCGCGATCTCGCCGTCGATTGGCTGAAGCGCTTCGAGGGCGCCGGGCTCGACGGCGTGATTGCCAAACCCGCGACGGCCGCGTACCAGCCCGGGAAGCGCGCGATGTTCAAGATCAAGCATGTGCGCACCGCTGATTGTGTCGTGGCCGGGTTTCGCTGGCACAAGAGCGGCAAAGACACCCTGGGATCGCTGCTCCTCGGTCTCTACGACGACGAAGGTACACTGCAGCACGTCGGTGTGACGTCCGCGTTTCCCATGGCGATGCGCAAGCAGCTCGTGAAAGAGCTGGCGCCGCTGCGCAAGGACGCACTTCAGCGTCATCCCTGGCGCGCGTGGGCCGGCGTCGAGGCCGAGTCGAGTCGAATGCCCGGCGGGCAGAGCCGCTGGAGCGCCGGGAAGGATCTCTCGTGGGAGCCGCTGCGCGTCGAGCGGGTGTGCGAAGTAAAGTACGACCACATGGAAGGCGACCGCTTCCGCCACCCGCCGGTGTTTCTGCGCTGGCGCCCCGACAAGAAGCCTAAGGACTGTCGTTACGACCAGCTCGAAGTCACTCCGGCTTACGAGCTGGCGAAGGTGTTCGGGGCCTGATTTTCTCGGGCACATGCTGCAGGTTGATGCGAATACGATACCAGGCTGAGGAGCGGCCGCGCATCTGATCCACGAGCACATCGGCCGGCTCGAGGTGTTTCGCGATACGCGCGTGCCGCTTCTTCCATCTCGCCAAGCCGGCCAGCGCTTCCTTCTTATCCTTGCCTGTGCTGACTTCGATCAGAGGATACTTCTCCGCCCGCGCTCACGACTTGGACGGCTGCACGCGCGGCGGCTCA
>QHTW01000104.1:0-8916 GCA_003220955.1 Gemmatimonadota bacterium
TGAAGACGGTCTCGAGTCATCGATCGGTGCCGTTGTGGCCTCAACTCCGTGACGCTCTGCAGCGCTACCTGACCGAGCGTCCGCCGAGCAGACTGCTATTCCCGAGTTTTCGGACTGGTAAGGAGGCGATGCTGACCGATTTCCGGAAGCTGCTCGATGTCGTCGCAATGAGGGCAGGCTGGGAGGAAGGAGACATCCGCTCCAAGACGTTTCGGCACACCTACTGCGCCACTCGCCTACAGACGCTCGATGCTGGGGCGCCGGTCAGCACGTACACGGTCGCGCGGGAAATGGGTCACGGCGGAGAGTCGATGGTCCGCAGGGTTTACGGACACCTTGGACAAGTCCGGCATCGCTCCGAGGCGGTGGAGTACCGTGTCGAACAACACGTTGCTAAGTTAGGGACTCGGTTGGAGGCTCTACGTGGACTCGGTTTTGGCACCACCATTGGCACCAAGGCGTAGAACTCTCGACCGAATCGGTAACTCGTTGTCGCAACACTACGCCACCGTAGCTCAGTGGTAGAGCTCTCGATTCGTAATCGAGCGGTCGTCGGTTCAAATCCGACCGGTGGCTCTAGGTGTAACGTGCTCTTGACACCGACAGGCATTTACGGAGATTGATGGCTCGCACATGACCGCCCAATTCGCGCTGCTGCTTAGCCTGGTCCTGCTCCTGAGCCTTACGCTGCTCAGGGGAGGGTTCGAGGCGCGCGCGGAGGTAAGAGTCTAGAAGTCGCTCGAGAGTAGGACGAAGCAGCACCGGCGCCGCGAACCCAAACAGGTTCGCGGCTTTTTTTACCACGAAGCGGGGGAACCATGGCCAGGGATGTCATCATCTTCGATACCACGTTGCGCGACGGCGAGCAGGCGCCCGGGAATGCGATGTCAGCGGAAGCAAAGCTGCGACTGGCACGCCAGCTCGATGCGCTCGGCGTCGACGTAATCGAAGCCGGCTTCCCCGCCGCCTCGCAAGGCGACCTGCGCGGCGTGCAGCAGGTTGCCGAGGCGGTCCAGCGTCCCATCATCGCCGCCCTGGCACGATGTCACGACGGCGATATCGACCGGGCGGCGGAAGCGCTCGCGCGGGCGGCGCGGAAGCGTATCCACGTGTTCATCGCGACGTCCGATCTCCACCTCGAACAGAAGCTGCGGATCGATCGCGCGACCTGCATCGAACGCGTCCGTTCCGCCGTCCGGCGCGCTCGCGGGTACACGCCGGACGTCGAATTCTCGGCGGAAGACGCGACGCGGAGCGACGTCGACTTCCTGGCCCGCGTCGTCCTCGTCGCCATCACCGAAGGGGCAACGACGATCAACCTGCCGGACACCGTCGGCTACACCACGCCGGCGGAGTACGCGGCGCTGTTCCGCACGATTCGCGAGCGCGTGCCCGAGACGGCGAACGTCGTGCTGAGCGCCCACTGCCACGACGACCTCGGCCTTGCGGTCGCCAACTCGCTCGCGGCGATCGAGGCTGGTGCCGGACAGGTCGAGTGCACCGTCAACGGGATCGGGGAGCGGGCGGGCAACGCCGCGCTCGAGGAGATCGTCATGGCGGGCCGCACGCGCCCGCAGGTCCTCTCGTTCCGCTGCCGTGTCAACCCGCGCGAAATCATGCGCACCAGCCGGCTCTTGTCCCACGAAATCGGTGTGTTCCCGCAACCGAACAAGGCGATCGTCGGACGCAACGCGTTCGCCCACGAAGCGGGGATCCACCAGCACGGCGTGCTCCAGAACGGCCTCACGTACGAGATCATCGCGCCCGAGACGGTCGGCGCGGGCGGTTCGAGCATCGTGCTCGGCAAGCACTCCGGCCGGCACGCCCTCGAGCGCCGTTATCGCGAGCTCGGCTACGAGCCGGACGCGAACGCGATCGAGCAGCTGTACCAGGCGTTCACGGCGCTCGCCGACAAGAAGCGGCAGATCCTGGATGAGGACCTGCTCACGCTGCTCCACGACGGATTCCATCGCGCGCCCGAGGTCTACAACCTCGCGCAGCTGCGCGTGACGTGCGGGACCGAGACGGCGACGGCCGAAGTGCGCATCGCCGGCCCGGGATTCAATGAACGCAGCGCCACGGCGAGTGGAAACGGACCGATTGCGGCCGCGTTCGCGGCGGTCGGCGAGGCGGTCGGCCGCACGATCGAGGTACTCGATCTCTCGGTCCAATCGGTCACGCCGGGGCGCGACAGTCTGGGGCGCGTGCTGCTCCAGGTGCGCATCGACGGCAAGTCGCTCAGTGGTCACGGCGCGTCCACGGACATCGTCGAGGCGGGCGCGCGCGCGCTGCTCCACGCACTGAACAAGGCTGACCACGCCGACGGGCTCGAGACGGCGGCGCTGAGCAGCAGCTATTACTGGGGAGTGTAGCCGCCCATGAGCGAACTGCTGACTGGTGCGCAGATCCTGCGCCGCACGCTCGCCGACGCGGGCGTGGAAGTAATGTTCGGGTATCCCGGCGGCGCAATCATGCCGTTTTACGACGCGCTCCACGGACAGGATGCCGTGCGTCACATCCTCGTACGCCATGAGCAAGCCGCGGCGCACGCCGCCGATGGCTACGCGCGCGCGGGCAATCGGGTCGGCGTGTGCGTCGCGACGTCCGGGCCAGGCGCGACCAATCTCGTCACCGGCCTCGCCGCGGCGCACATGGACGGTTCGCCCGTGCTGGCGATCACCGGCCAGGTGGCGCGCCCCATGCTCGGCCGCGACGCGTTTCAGGAGACCGACGTCGTGGGCGTGACGATGCCGGTGACGAAGCACAACGTGCTCGTCCGCGACGTCGCGGACCTCGCCGACGATGTGCGAGAGGCCATGGCGATCGCGATGGCAGGGCGTCCCGGTCCGGTCCTCGTGGACGTCCCGAAGGACGTCCAGAACCAGAAGGCCGAATACAGGGTGTCAGGTGCCGGGGGTCAGGGGCCAGGGAAGCCCAGACATCTGACGCCCGACACCCAGGGCATCGAGGAGGCCATCCAGCACGCGGCACGCCTCATCGCCGAGGCCGAGCGTCCGCTGTTGATGATCGGCCGCGGCGTGATTGTCAGCGGCGCGTACGCCGAGGTGCGCAGGCTCGCCGAGCGGACCGGGATGCCGGTGATCACGACACTGCTCGGCATCAGCGGTTTCCCGCAAGAGCACCCGCTGCACCTCGGGATGCCGGGGATGCACGGTGAGGTGCACATCAACAAAGCCATCCAGGCGGCCGACCTGATCGTGGGGATCGGCCTGCGGTTCGACGATCGCGTGACCGGGAATACGGCCACGTTCGCGCCGCGCGCGAAGATCGTGCACATCGATATCGAGGCGGCCGCCATCGGGCGCACGGTGGCTGTCGCGGTGGGAATCGTCGGCGACGCGCGCAGTGTCGTCCAGCGGCTCCTCGCCGCGGTCGAGCCGCGCAATTGCATGGCGTGGCGTACCGAGATCGGCGGCCTGATGCGACAGCGCGAGGAATCGTTCGCCGGAGGGTTGTCGCCCGATGTGATTCTCACCGCGCTCGCCGACGTTACGAGCGGGCGCTGCACGATCGTGTCTGACGTGGGCCAGCATCAGATGTGGATCGCGCAGCGCTATCCCTTCCAGCGGCCCAACACACACATCACATCCGGCGGCCTGGGCGCCATGGGCTTCGCGGTTCCGGCCGCGATGGGTGTGCACCTCGCTCGTCCCGACGAGCCGGTCTGGGCTCTTTCCGGCGACGGTGGATTTCAGATGAACATGGCCGAGATCGCCACTATGGTGCAGGAAGGTCTCGAGGTGAAGCTCGCGATCTTTAACAACGGCTTCCTCGGCATGGTGCGGCAGTGGCAGCAGTTCTTCCATGGTGGCCGCTATTCGAGCACGCCGATCTGGAGTCCCGATTATGTGAAGCTCGCCGCCGCCTACGGTATTCCGGGGTGGCGCGTCGACCACGCGAGCCAGGTCGAAGACGCGTTGCGTCGGGCCAACGAAACACCGGGTCCGGCATTGGTCGAGCTGGTGATCGAGCAGGAAGCCAACGTTTTCCCGATGATCGTCCCGGGGGGCTCGCTCTCCGAGCCACTCGAGGCGGCGCCAGCATGAGCGCCACGCGCCGAACCGTGACGGTGCAGCTGAACAGCGACCTGCTGACACTCGGCCGCGCGTGCGGCGTCTTGCGCCGCCGCAATCAGCCGATTCGCGATTTCGCCGTGGATTCGCGCGGAGCGCCGGGCGTCTGGCGGATGTCATGTGAGATCGACGCGGATGACGCGACCGCCGACAACCTGGTTCTGCAAATCCAAAACGTGATCGGCGTCCGCAAGGCGACCATCACGGCCATTTCTTCCGGAGGCAACATGAGCGCAGCCGTGCGCGTGTATTACGAGAAGGACACCGATCCCGCGCGGTTACGGGACCGAGTGTTCGCGATCATCGGATACGGCAGTCAGGGGCACGCGCATGCGCAGAACCTGCGCGACAGCGGAGCCCGGGTCATCGTCGGATTGCGGGAGAGCGGCGCATCGTGGAAGCGCGCCACCGCGGATGGCCTCGAGGTGCGGCCGGTCGCCGAAGCTGCCCGCGCCGCCGACGTGATCATGATGCTCGTGCCGGACCAGGAGCAGCGCGCGGTCTATGAAGCGGCGATCGCTCCCGCGCTCACCGCCGGCAAGACGCTGATGTTCGCGCACGGGTTCAACGTGCACTTCGGGGAGATCGCGCCGCCGCCCGGCGTCGATGTCTCGATGATCGCGCCGAAGTCGCCCGGCCACCTGGTTCGCAGCGAGTATGAGGCGGGACGTGGGGTGCCCGGGCTGGTCGCGGTGCATCAAGACGCGAGTGGCCAGGCCCTCCCCAACGCGCTCGCGTATGCCACCGGAATCGGCTGCTCACGCGCCGGGGTGCTCGCCACGACGTTCGCGGAAGAGACCGAGACCGATCTGTTCGGTGAACAGGCCGTGCTGTGTGGCGGTGTCACCGCGCTGATCCAGGCCGGGTTCGAAACCCTCACAGAAGCCGGCTATGCTCCCGAGATGGCGTACTTCGAGTGTCTGCACGAGCTGAAGCTCATCGTGGACCTGATCTACCGCGGCGGGCTCAGCTTCATGCGGCATTCGATCAGCGATACGGCCGAGTACGGGGATTTGACCAGGGGTGAGCGCGTGATCAGTCCCGCGGTCCGCGCGGAGATGCGGCGCTTGCTGGCCGACATTCGCAGCGGTGCCTTCGCGAAGGAGTGGATCGCCGAGTCTCGGGCGGGCGCGCCGCGCTTCAATGAGCTGCGTCGCAACGCGCAGCAGCACCCGATCGAGCAGGTCGGCGCACTGCTCCGGGCGATGATGCCGTGGACAGAAGAGGGCAAGCGCGCAAAGCCGCAGGCGGCTCCAGCGCCGGTCCGCAAGCAGGAGCGGGAGAGCGCGCGCGCGTGACAGACACGCTGTTCGAGAAGGTGTGGGACGCACACGTCGTGCAGCAGCTCACGGACGAAGTGGCGTTGCTGTACGTCGATCTGCATCTGATCCATGAGGTCACGTCGCCGCAGGCGTTTGCCGGCCTGCGCGGCGCGAGCCGCCGGGTGCGGCGGCCGGAGCGGACGCTGGCGACCGTCGATCACAGCATCCCGACCGGGGACCGCTCGCGCCCCATCGCCGATCCGGTGGCGGCGCGGCAGGTCGACGCGCTCGGCAGCAACGCACGGGAATTCGGGATCGAGCTGTTCGATCTCGCCTCGCCGGGGCAGGGGATCGTGCACGTCATCGGCCCGGAGCTTGGCGCGACGCAACCGGGAATGGTGATCGTGTGCGGCGACTCGCATACCGCGACGCACGGCGCGTTCGGCGCCTTCGCGCTCGGCATCGGCACGAGCGAGGTCGAGCACGTGCTGGCGACGCAGACGCTGATCCAGGCGCATGCCAAGAACATGCTGGTCGAGGTCAACGGGGCGTCTCCGCCAAGGACCTCATCCTCGCGCTCATCGGCAGAATCGGCACTGCCGGGGCGACGGGCCACGTGATCGAGTACACGGGAGACGCGATCCGCGCGCTCTCGATGGAAGAACGCATGACGGTGTGCAACATGTCGATCGAGGCGGGTGCCCGCGCCGGAATGATCGCGCCCGACGACCTGACCTTCGCGTACCTGCAGGGACGGCCGCGCGCCCCCACCGGGCCGGCGTGGACGAGTGCCGTCGCGCGCTGGCGGGCATTGCGCACGGACCCTGAGGCCCGGTTCGACGCGCAGGTGAGCCTCGATGCCTCCAGCATCGGCCCGCAGGTCACGTGGGGAACGACACCCGGCATGGTCGCCGACATCACCGCGCGCGTCCCCGATCCCGCGCAGCTCGGCACCGACACCGAACGCCGCGCCGCGCAGCGGGCGCTGGAGTACATGGGGCTCGAACCCGGCATGCCGCTCGCTGGGATTCCGATCGACCGCGTGTTCTTGGGATCGTGTACGAACGCGCGCATCGAGGATCTGCGCGCCGCGGCCAGCATCGTGCGTGGCCGGCATGTCGCTCCACGAGTGCGGGCGATGGTCGTGCCCGGCTCGCAGCGCGTCAAAGCGCAAGCCGAACAGGAGGGTCTCGATCAAGTGTTTCGCGAAGCGGGGTTCGAGTGGCGCAATGCGGGGTGCTCGATGTGCCTTGGCATGAACGATGATGTGTTGGGCGCGGGCGAGCGATGTGCGGCGACGTCGAACCGCAATTTCGAGGGACGGCAGGGACGAGGCGGCAGGACGCACCTGATGAGCCCGATGATGGCGGCCGCGGCTGCCATCGAGGGCCACCTGGTGGACGTGCGCGAATGGTAGAGTCTTTTGTGCGCCATCGGGGCACGGTTGTCACGTTGCTGCGGCGCGACGTGGATACGGATCAGATCATCCCGAAACAGTTTCTCAAAGGCGTCGAGCGCACAGGCTTTGGGCCAGCGCTGTTCTACGACTGGCGTTACCGGCCGGACGGTTCACTCGATCCCGCGTTCGAGCTCAACAGCCCCAAGGCGCGGGGGGCGACGATCCTCGTTACGGGGCCCAACTTCGGCTGCGGGTCCTCCCGCGAGCACGCCGTGTGGGCGCTCGCCCAATACGGATTCCGGGCCATCATCGCACCCTCGTTTGCGGACATTTTCGCGTCCAACTGCTATCGCAATGGCGTACTGCCGGTGCGATTGCCGGCGTCCGAGGTGGACGATCTCGTTCACGGCACCGAAGCCGGCCGGCGCGAAATCGAGGTTGATCTGGAGCGGCAGGTGATCACAAATGACCATGGCTTCGAAGCGCGGTTCTCCGCCGATCCCTACGGGCGCGAGCTGCTGCTGCGTGGTCTCGACGAAATCAGCCGGACGCTGCTCGAGGAGCCGAGCATCGCGGCCTATGAGCGGAGGCATGGATGAAGCGCTACACGATCGCCGTGCTGCCGGGAGACGGCATCGGCCCCGACGTGATTGCGCAAGCGGTGCGCGTGCTCGAGGCGGTGGGCGAGCGCTTCGAAATCCGGTTTGCGCTGGACACGTGCCCGGTGGGCGCCGCGGCGGTCCGAACGAGCAATAGTCCATTGCCGCCCGAAACCCGCCGCGCGGTGACGCGCAGCCACGCGGTCTTGCTCGGTGCGGTCGGCGATCCCACCCTAGATGGCGCGCCGCGCGAGCAGCGGCCCGAAACGGGCCTCCTCACCCTGCGCAAGCTGCTGGACGTCTACGCCAACCTGCGCCCGGTCGCCGTCCATGCGGCGCTCGCCGGCTGCTCGCCGCTCAAGCCCGACCGACTGAAAGGCGTCGATCTGCTCGTCGTGCGCGAGCTGACCGGCGGGCTCTATTATGGCGAGCCGCGCGGCCGCAACGGCAAGCGCGCCGTCAATACGCTCGCGTATACGACTGCCGAGATCGATCGCATCGCCCGCGTCGCATTTGACGCGGCGCGCAGCCGCCGGCGACTGGTGACCTCGGTCGACAAAGCCAACGTGCTCGAGGTATCGCAGTTGTGGCGGGAAACGGTAACGGAGGTGGGGCGGTCGTATCCCGACGTTCGTTTGGAGCACTGTTATGTGGACACGGCGGCGATGCGGCTCGTGAGCGATCCTGCGTCGCTCGACGTCGTGCTGACCGAGAACACGTTCGGCGACATCCTGAGCGATGAAGCCGCCGTGCTGGCCGGCTCGCTCGGCCTGCTGCCATCCGCGTCGCTTGGCGACGGCGCGGGTCTGTTCGAGCCCGTGCACGGCTCGGCTCCGCCGCTCGCGGGCCGCGATGTCGCCAATCCCATCGGCGCGATTGCGACCGTCGCCATGTTGCTGCGGCACGGGCTCAATCTGCCGGCCCCGGCAGACGCCGTGGACGAAGCGATCGCGGCAGCACTCGATGCCGGTGCGCGCACGCAGGATCTCGCGCGCCCCGGTGACCAGATCATCGGCACGAAGGAAATGGGGAGCCGCGTGGTCGAGCTCGTGCTCGCCGAGGCGCTCGAGGGGTTGTCGTGACCGACAACTTTCGCAGCCGCTCCATCACGGAAGGGTTGGAGCGCGCGCCCAACCGCGCGATGTTGCGCGCGGTCGGTTTCCGGGACGGCGATTTCGCGAAGCCAATCGTGGGGATCGCGAGCGCGCACAGCACCATCACCCCATGCAACGCCGGCCTCGATCGCCTGGCGAAGCGAGCCGAGCAGGCGCTGCGCGCGGCGGGGGCCATGCCGCAGACGTTCGGGACGATCACCGTCAGCGACGGCATCTCGATGGGAACGGAGGGCATGCGCTATTCGCTCGTGTCGCGAGAAGTCATCGCTGACTCGATCGAGACGGCCTGCGGCGCGCAGCGCATGGATGGGCTGGTCGCGATCGGCGGCTGCGACAAGAACATGCCGGGCGCGATGATCGCGATCGCGCGGCTCGACATTCCCGCGGTCTTCGTCTACGGCGGCACGATCAAGCCCGGCCATTACGCCGGCCGCGATCTCACCGTCG
>QHTW01000104.1:9140-9714 GCA_003220955.1 Gemmatimonadota bacterium
GGGCGCGGCGGCTGGCGCGCCAGATCCTCACGCGGCAGGCGTTCGAGAACGCGATCGCGGTCGTCATGGCCATCGGTGGCTCCACCAACGCGGTGCTGCACCTCCTGGCCATCGCCCACGCGGCCGGGGTTCCGCTCGTCCTCGACGATTTCGAAACGGCGCGCGCGCGTGTGCCCGTCCTCTGCGACTTGAAGCCGTCCGGTCGCTATGTCACGACCGACTTGCATCGCGCCGGCGGCATTCCTCAGGTCATGAGCATTCTCCTGGCGAACGGGGTGTTGCACGGCGACGCCGTGACGGTCGACGGCCGAACCATCGCCGACGTCTTGAAGAGCGTCCCGTCCCGCCCGTCGCCCGAGCAGGACGTGATCCATCCGTGGGATCGCCCGCTCGCGCCGTCGGGTCACATCGTGATCCTCCGCGGCAACCTCGCGCCGGAGGGCGCCGTCGCGAAGGTGAGCGGCAAAGGTTCACACCAAATCACGGGTCCCGCGCGCGTGTTCGACTCCGAGGAGGCGTGCCTCGCGGCGATTCTCGCCGGCGAGGTGCGCAAGGGCGACGTCGTGATCATCCG
>QHTW01000104.1:9774-10823 GCA_003220955.1 Gemmatimonadota bacterium
ACAGCGTCGGGCTCATCACAGACGGGCGGTTCTCCGGCGGGACCCACGGTCTCGTCGTGGGGCACGTCGCGCCGGAGGCGGCGCTCGGCGGCCCGCTTGCTCTGGTGCGGGAGGGCGATTCGATCACAATCGACGCCGGCGGGGGGCGTGAGCTGCGCATGAACATTTCCGAGCGGGAGCTGGCGGCCCGAAAGGCGAGCTGGAAGGCGCCCGCGCCGCGGTACACGTCCGGCGTGCTGGCCAAATACGCCCGGCTCGTCTCGAGCAGCAGTCGGGGCGCGGTGACGGATGCCTGAGGCGGTAGCCATCCAGGGCGAGGCGGGCTCGTTCAGCCACGCCGCCGCCCTCGAGACGCATGGTCCCGCGGTCCATCTCGTAACCTGCGCCACTTTCGTGGATCTATTCCGCGCCGTCGAAACTGGCGACGCGACCAACGGGATCGTGCCGATCGAGAACACGCTCGCCGGATCCGTCCACGAGAACTACGATCTGCTCAGCGCGCACGCGTTGCATGTCGTGGGCGAAACGGAGCTGCGCATCCGCCACTGCCTGATCGCCCCGCCGCGCACTGCGCTCCCGCAGGTTCGCCGCGTCGCGTCGCATCCGGTTGCGCTGGCGCAGTGTCGCCACTTTTTTCTCACGCACCCCGACGTCGTCGCCGTCCCCGCGTACGACACGGCGGGAAGCGTGCGCGACGTGATGTCGGGCAAGGTGGACGCCGACGCGGCCATCGCCTCGAAACTCGCCGCGGAGCTCTACGGTGCCGACGTCATCGCGGAAGGGTTGGAGGATCACGCCGAGAACTACACGCGCTTTCTCGTGATCGCCCGTGATCCGGCGCCACGCGAGGAAGCGAACAAGACGTCGTTGATGCTGGCGCTCGGGAACACGCCGGGCACGCTGCATCGGGCCTTGGGGGTGTTTGCGGCTCGAGGGTTGAACCTGACAAAGATCGAGTCGCGGCCGCTGCCGGGACGCCCGTGGGAGTATCTGTTCTATCTGGATGTCGTCGATTCCGGCGATGGCATCGGCCCCGCGATCGAGGAATT
>QHTW01000105.1:0-1177 GCA_003220955.1 Gemmatimonadota bacterium
CGCCGCGAATCTTGACTTCGTTGATCGCATCGCCGAGGTCGGTGAAGCGGTAGGAGCCCGAAGCGTGCGGGTACACGTTCCGCTTGTCGCGGTCACCGTTGGCGGAAGAGCGGTCGGCGCGGATTCCCGCGAGGATCGTCAGCCGCTGGTTGAGCGCAACGAACTGCTCATCGGCGAAGAACGCGTCATCCCTGAAATTGTTGAGGACGTCCGACTCGTCCAGAACCGTCCCGCTGTTGGTCGTTTCCACGCCGGGCAACAGCCCGCGGGCCCGCGTCCGCGTGACGCGGACCGCCTGGGTCTCATAGTCGAACCCGGCGGTCGTCGTGAGCCCGATGTCGGTCGTGGGCTGGTAATTCCAGGTGCCGTTCAGCACGAGGTTGTAGTTGAAAACGTTGCCTTCCGTCCGCACCGAGCGACCGGAGTAGCCGTCGCTCGCCACCGGGTTCTCATACTGGAGGAACGACGGGGAGAACAGGTCACCGGAGATCTGCGCGCGGTCGAAGCCACCCGTGGCCGTCACCGAAACCTGGTGCTGTTCCTTATTCAACGCGGACCAGGTCGTGCTGAGGTTGCCGATCTGCCGGAAGGTGAGCTCGTTCAGCCGCAGAAAGCGGAAGGTCTCGAACGGATTGGAGACCGTGTTGCCGCCGCCGTTGAACGGATTCCGCACAAACGTCCCCGTCGCGTCCGTCGAGTCGAGATTGATCACGCCGGGTGTGTAGGCGAAGCAATAAATCGGCGACGTGCACGTGTTGTCGTTGTTGGACAAGCCGCGGTTGTTGCTGTTGCGGGTGACGTTGAGCCCGACGTTCACTTTGACTTTTCCATCGACCAGCGACTGGTCGATGTTGGTCCGCAGCGCGTACAGCCGCGCGCCGGTGTTCAGCGCCGTGCCCTCTTCGTTTTTCCCCGTCAGATTCACGAAGTACTGCGTTGCTGCCGAGCCACCGTTGAAGCTCCCCGTGAATTCATAGGACGGCTTGCCGCTGTTGTAGAGCTCGGACTGATAGTCGTGCGTGAACGGAATCGTTCCGCCCGGATAGAGCGCCTTCATGACCGCCGTATCCTGGGCCGAGTTGCCGTTGCCGTAGGGGAGCGAGAACACCTTCCCGATGTTCTCGAACTGCCGCGTGCCGAGCAGGCGATAGGCCACGCTGCGGCCGACGCGACTCGT
>QHTW01000105.1:1195-1765 GCA_003220955.1 Gemmatimonadota bacterium
TTCGTCCGGATGACCACGACGCCGTTCGTCGCGCGTGAGCCGTACATCGCCGTCGCGGCGGCGGACTTGAGCACTTCGACTGACGCAATCTCCTGCATGTTCAGATCGGCGAGCCGGTTCACCAGGGCGTCTTGGTTGCTGCCGATGCCCGCCGCCGTGGTGCGCGCGCCAGCCCCGGTCACGGAGTTGGCGCCGTCCGACACGGCATCGTTCGAGATGATCACGCCGTCGACGACGAAGAGCGGCTGGCCGGCGCCGAGAATCGACGTGATGCCGCGGATCTGGATTTGGCCGCCGCCGCCCGGTGCGCCGCTGTTCATCGAGATGATGGCGCCAGGCACTTTCCCCTGCAGGGCCTGTTCCAGCGCTGAGGCAGGAGCGTTGTTGAGCTCCCCGTTCCCAACCTGCACCGGCGCGGTCGTGGCGTTGCGCCGCTCGATCGTGGTGGCCTGTCCCGTGACGACCACCGCCTCGAGCTTGAAGGGGTCTTCATCCAGCCCGATGGTCACGCTGGACTGCGACGCGGGCACCGCCACTTCCTTGCGCTGGAACCCGATCGCGCGAACGAGG
>QHTW01000105.1:1838-7717 GCA_003220955.1 Gemmatimonadota bacterium
CCCAGGACGGGCGTCGCTCCCAACGTGCGCGTGACTTTGCCTGTCACCTGTCGGGCCGTCGCTTGTGCGCGGACCGTCGCTGGGATCAGGCACAAAGCCAAAAGCGCTGGTGCGAACACTAACGTTCTGCGCATGCCTTGCCTGCCTTTCTTGGATGGATGCTGCCGGTGGTACACACGGCCGCGCAAATATGGGGGCTGTTCCGAGACCCCACAACCACGCGGTTTTTCATTGCGACGCCCTCTGTTTTGGCGTCCCACGCTTCGTCCAAATCAGAATCACGCCGCAACCGCTCCCGCGCCGCTGGAATTGCGGCGGGGCGCTGAACAGGTTCGAGTAGACTTCGATGCCGAGGATCTCACTGGGACCAATGGGGACCGACTGCGTCTGGAGCGGGGGTAACGGATAGTAGACGCCGTCGATGAAATACATCGGCGGGCAATAGTTGCCGATTGAAGCACTGTTGATCTCGCCTTGGCCACGTTGCAACTCGACGAGCATTCCCGTTCCGTTGGGCCGCAATTGCACGCCCGGGACCATGCGAAACAGCTCCTCGAACCGGAGTGCCCCGCTCTTGGCGATCGCGGTGGTGTCGATAAAATGCCCCTGCGCGGTGTGACTCCGCCGGGTGAATCCGACGTGGGCCAGGTAGGGCTCGTACGTCCCCACCACGGTGACCGGCTCGAGCACCGCCACCGAGTCTCCCACGACGATATCGACTTGTTGTCCCGCGGTCTGTCGCACCGTGGTCTGCGCACGGCCCGCCTGATACCCGAGCGCCCGGGCTTCCAGGATGCGCGAGCCCACCGTCACGCTGTTGAGTGAGTAACGCCCGAAGTCGTCGGACTGCACCGACGCATCACTCCCGAGGACGACGATGGTTGCCCCCGGCACCAGCGAGCCGTTTCTGTTCCGCACGACTCCCTTGATGGACCCCGTGATCGGCGCGACCGCCAGCTCGATACTCGCGCGCCCGAACGCCCGCCCCGCCAAATCAACGATCACCATGCCCGCGGATCCGCCCTCTGCCCGACCCTGAATGACGAGTGCCACGTCGACGGGGAGGCCACACAGGAGCACGTGACCGGAGGCATCGGATTTCGCTTCGACGGTGCGTTGCGCGCTCCGAACGCCCGCGCCGCCGCCGATGTCGTAGCTCGTCCAGTACGCGCTAACGCTTGCGGCGGGCATCGGTTTTCCGTCTGCGGCGTCATGAACCACGCCGACCACACTTCCCGCTTGCCGCAACGGATCCTGCGGGCACAGCATGTGGTGTGCCTGCGCGGGACTCGGCGTCGCGAGCGCAACGATATTCCCGTCCCCGGCCACGACGTCGACGGCGACGGGCGGCACCGACAACCCAGCCGAGTCGAGCATGGGATGGTAGACGGTCAGCACGTAGTGTCCGGGCGCGAGCGCGTTCAGCTCAAAGCGTCCCGCGGCGTCGCTCCGCGCCATCAGATTGGTGCCTTCAATCCAGATCTCGGCGCCTTCCAGCGGAGTCGACCTGATCAGGCTGTCGAACACCACGCCGCGCAACACACCAGAACCTTGAGCGGCAGCGAGGGCGGGGGCGGGTACCACGAATCCCAAGCTGAGCCCGGCGATAAGGAGGAGGCGTCGGGGATTAGGAACGGCCATTGTTCCGACAATCCTACCGCTCAGGACCGGACCGCTCAAGCAGGGAATTGTGCGAAAGCCGGGGGTTGACCTAACTCAAACAATGGGTTTAGTTTCGCGGGCTTCGGAGCAGCTTTTTAGCATTCCTTTGCGAGGGGTATTTGCCGACCATCAACCAGCTCGTCCGGCATGGCCGCCGCGACGTGGAGAAGAAAGAAAAGGCGCCGCACCTGCGTGGTAATCCGCAAAAGCGGGGCGTGTGCACGCGCGTGTACACCACGACGCCGAAGAAACCGAACTCCGCATTGCGCAAAGTGGCCCGCGTTCGCCTGACGAATGGGTTCGAAGTGACGGCATACATCCCCGGTGAAGGGCATAACCTGCAGGAGCACTCGATCGTGATGATTCGCGGCGGCCGCGTGAAGGATCTGCCGGGCGTCCGCTATCACATCATCCGCGGCACGCTGGACGCCGCGGGCGTGAACGAGCGCAAGCAGTCGCGCTCGAAGTATGGCGCGAAGCGTCCCAAGGAGGCGGGGAAGTGAGCCGTCGCAAAAGCGCCGTCCGGCGGCCGGTCCCTGCGGACCCGCGCTATGACAGCCAGACGGTGTCGAAGTTCTTGAACAACCTGATGGTGTGCGGCAAGAAGTCGTTGTCGGAGCGGATCTTCTATCAGGCGATGGACATGATCGAGCAACGCACGGGGCAGCCTGGCGTGAACGTCTTCAAGCAGGCGCTCTCGAACGTGAAGCCGGCGCTGGAAGTGAAATCCCGGCGTGTCGGCGGCGCGACGTATCAGGTGCCAGTGGAAGTGCGGCCCGAGCGGCGCACGGCGCTGGGGATGCGCTGGATCATTCAGTACAGCCGCGCGCGCAAAGAGAAGACGATGGCCGAGCGCCTCGCCGCCGAGCTGATTCTGGCGTCGAAGGGCGAAGGCGAGACGATAAAGAAGAAGGAAGACACACACCGGATGGCGGAGGCCAATAGGGCTTTCGCGCATTACCGGTGGTAGGCTGAATGGTACGGGCGCAGCATGCTGCGCCCCTCCTGAACCTTAAACAGACAACTTCGGGACCCTGCTTTAAGGGATCCTGCATCGAGGGGGCCGAAAGCCTCCCGATGACGGCGGAGCGAGACCGGCCCCCCGGCACACGAGTGGGGCGTCCTGGTCGCCCCGCGTTTTTGCTGAATAAAGGAAAGCAATGCCACGTACGACGCCGCTCGACAAGATTCGGAATATCGGCATCATGGCCCACATCGATGCCGGGAAAACGACTACGACCGAGCGTATCCTGTATTACACGGGCCGTACCTACAAGCTGGGTGAGGTGCACGAAGGTACGGCGACGATGGACTGGATGGAGCAGGAGCAGGAGCGAGGGATCACGATTACCTCCGCCGCCACGACGGCCTTCTGGACCCGCCTGAATCAGCAGTACCGCATCAACATCATCGACACCCCCGGACACGTGGACTTCACCGTCGAAGTGGAGCGCAGCTTGCGCGTCCTCGACGGTGCGGTGACCGTGCTGGATGCCGTGGGCGGCGTCGAGCCCCAGACCGAGACGGTGTGGCGCCAAGCGGACCGCTACGGCGTGCCGCGGATCATCTTCGTCAACAAGATGGACCGCGTCGGCGCCGACTTCGACATGTGCCTCAAGATGGTCCGCGACCGGCTCGGCACGAAAGCGGTACCGATCCAGCTGCCGCTCGGCTCCGGCGAGTTGTTTACCGGCCTCATCGACCTCGTGCGCGAGATCGAGATCGTCTATGATGACGATACCCTCGGCAAGAAGTACGTCGAAGGGCCAGTGCCGGAATCGATGAAGGAACAAGTCGCAAAGCTGCGACACGAAATGATCGAGGCCTGTGTCGAGTCCGACGACGCCATTCTGCACAAGTACCTCGAAGATCACAAGCTGACCGAAGAAGAAATCCGCACCGTCATTCGCAAAGCCACGATCACCGGTCACGTCGTCCCCGTCATCTGCGGCGCCGCATTCAAAAACAAGGGCGTGCAGGCACTGCTGGATGCCGTCGTCGATTATCTGCCGTCGCCGGTGGACATCCCGCCGATCAAAGGGCATCTGCCGCACCACGATGCCACGCACGCCGAGCGCCCCGCGGCGGATGACGCGCCGTTCGCGGCCCTGGCGTTCAAGATCATGACCGATCCGTACGTCGGGAAACTGACGTTCTTCCGCGTGTACTCGGGCGTGCTCAGCGCCGGCTCCTACGTCTACAACAGCACCAAGGACCGCAGGGAGCGCATCGGACGCCTGCTACAGATGCACGCGAACAAGCGCGAGGAGATCGAGGACGTGCGCGCCGGCGATATCGCCGCGGCGATCGGCCTCAAGGACACGCGCACCGGCGATACGCTGTGCGACGAAGCGCATCCAATCATTCTCGAGGCGATGCGCTTCCCGAATCCCGTCATCTCGGTCGCGATCGAGCCGAAGACCAAGGCCGACCAGGACAAGCTGGGGATCGCGTTGGCGAAGCTCTCCGAGGAAGATCCCACGTTCCGCGTGCACTCCGATCCCGAGACCGCGCAGACGATCATCAGCGGGATGGGCGAGCTGCACCTCGAGATCATCGTCGAGCGCATGCGGCGCGAGTTCAAGGTGGACGCCAACGTCGGCCGGCCGCAGGTGGCGTACCGCGAGACGGTGCGCAAGCGCGTGGAGTACATCGAGGGCAAGTTCATCCGCCAGACGGGCGGCCGCGGCCAGTACGGCCACGTGGTGATCCATCTGGAGCCGGGCCAGCCAGGGACCGGGTTCGTGTTCGAAGACAACATCGTCGGCGGCTCGATTCCGAAGGAGTACATCAGTCCCGTCGAGCAGGGCGTGAAAGAGGCGCTCGAGAACGGCGTGCTCGCGGGCTATCCGATGGTGGACGTGAAGGTCGAGCTGGTGGACGGCTCCTTCCACGACGTCGACTCGAGCGAAATGGCGTTCAAGATCGCCGGCTCGATGGCGGTGAAGGAAGCCGCGCGGCAGGCGCATCCGATTCTGCTCGAACCGATCATGGACGTCGAAGTCGTGACGCCGTCCGATTACATGGGCGATGTCATCGGCGATCTGTCGGCCCGGCGTGGCAAGATCGGCGGCATGACGCAGCGCGCCGATGCGCACATCGTCGCCGCCAGTGTGCCGCTGTCGGAGATGTTCGGTTATTCAACGACACTGCGGTCCATGAGCCAGGGACGTGCGATTTACAGCATGGAATTCTCGCACTATCAGGAAGTGCCGAAAGCGAAAGCTGAAGAAATAGTTTCGAAGGTCAAAGGATAGGTGTCTGGTGCCGGGTGTCGGGTGTCAGCAGGCCTGACACCCGACACCAGACACCTGAAACCAGGAGAGTTCATGGCCAAAGCAAAATTCGAACGCAACAAGCCCCACGTGAACGTCGGCACGATCGGGCACGTGGACCACGGCAAGACCACGCTGACGGCGGCGCTGACGAAGGTCTCGGCGGACAAGGGGCTGGGGACCTACGTGAGCTACGATCAGGTGGCGAAGGCGAGCGAGAGCCAGGGCCGGCGCGATGCGACGAAGATCCTGACGATCGCGACGAGCCACGTGGAGTACTCGACGCCCGAGCGCCACTATGCGCACGTCGACTGCCCGGGGCATGCGGACTATGTGAAGAACATGATCACGGGCGCGGCGCAGATGGACGGGGCGATTCTGGTAGTGTCGGCGGTGGATGGCCCGATGCCGCAGACCCGCGAGCACATCCTGCTGGCGCGGCAGGTGAACGTGCCGGCGATCGTGGTCTTCCTTAATAAGTGCGACCTCGTGGACGATCCGGAGTTGCTCGACCTGGTGGAACTCGAGGTGCGCGAGCTGCTCTCCAAGTACCAATTCCCGGGCGATGACACGCCGGTCATTCGCGGCTCGGCGCTGAAGGCGATCGAGGGCGACAAGCAGTGGGTGGCCAAGGTCGAGGAGCTCCTGGCTGCGCTGGACAAGTCGATTCCCGTGCCCAAGCGCGAAGTCGACAAGCCGTTCCAGATGCCGGTCGAAGACGTCTTCTCGATCACGGGCCGCGGCACGGTGGCCACCGGGCGCATCGACAAGGGCAAGATCAAGGTCGGTGAGGAAGTGGAGATGGTGGGCTTCGGGACCGACAAGAAGACGGTCGTCACGGGCGTCGAGATGTTCCGCAAGCTGCTGGACGACGGACAGGCGGGAGAACGGTTGGCGCGGGTGTGGTTACGAAGATCCTGAAATAGCGGTTGAGCGGTTGGG
>QHTW01000106.1 GCA_003220955.1 Gemmatimonadota bacterium
ATGAGGCGATGAAAGAGATCGAGCTCGATCTCGAGGAAGGCGCGGACATCGTGATGGTGAAGCCGGCCGGTCCGTGTCTCGATCTCATCCGGCGGGCCAAAGAGCGCTTCGGCTCGCCGCTGGGCGCGTATCAGGTGAGCGGCGAGTACGCGATGATCAAGGCTGCCGCCGAGCGAGGCATGCTCGACGAGTCCCGGGCGATGTGGGAGTCCGTTACTGCGATCCGAAGGGCCGGCGCGGATATCATCCTGACGTACTTCGCGCCGACGATCGCCGAACAATTGTAGGGGCGCAGCATGCTGCGCCCCTACATCATCACCTCAAGTCAGTAGCGCCCGGCGGCAGCAGCAGATACCGCCACAATCGCGGCGCCCAGGAGCGGTCCAATCCAGTAGACGGCCTGGGCGTGCCAGTCCCAGGAAACCAGGGCCGGACCAAAGGCGCGAGCCGGATTCAGCGCCGCGCCGGTGAGCACGCCGCCACCCAGGACGCACACGACCACGACCAGACCGATCGCGAATCCCGCGACGCGCTCCCGTTGCGCTGAGACCGCTGTCCCGTAGACGACGCTCACGAGGAAGAAGGTGAACAGCGCCTCGAGCCCCACCGCGGCCCAAAAGCCGATGGCAGCCGAAACCTGCGGAGTGCCGAGGGACATCATGCGCGCCGCCGATGCGGGGAACAGCAGCTTGATGAACAGCGCGCCGACGATTGCGCCGAGCAGCTGCGCGACCACGTAGCGGCCCAATGTGAACGCATCGATCTGTTTGCCGAGCCACAGTGCGAAGCTCACCGCCGGATTGATATGCCCGCCGGAGATCGGCATCATGATCGTGACGACGAGAGCGAGTCCGATACCATTCGCCAGCGCGACGCCCAACGCGCCGGCGGCGTTCGCGACGGCGCTGCCTGCGCCCACGAGCACGAAGAGGGCGGTGCCGACGAATTCCGCTGCAGGAGCCCGGAGAGTCCGGTAATTCACGAGTGACCTCGGGTTGAAAGCCCGGCCAATCTACCGGGCGCCACCGTCAGGCCGCAACACCAACGCCGCGTTGATTCCGCCGAATCCAAACGAGTTGGAGATGACGGCGGCCGGGAAGGCAGCCCTGCCGCCCGGTAGGCAGTCGAGATCGCACTGCGGATCGGGATGTTCCAGGTTGATCGTCGGGGGCAGCCAGCCTCGCGCCAAGGCGAGCGCGCAGATCGCCGCCTCGATCGCGCCACTCGCCCCCAGCGCGTGGCCGTAATAGCCCTTGGTCCCGCTGACCGCCAACCGGTAGGCGTGATCCCCGAACACCTGTTTGATGGCCGACGTCTCGGTCGGGTCGTTGAGCGTCGTGGACGAGCCGTGCGCGTTGATGTAGCCGACGTCGGCGGGCGACACGTCGCCGTCGGCGAGCGCCAGCTGCATCGCCCGTGCCGCCTGCCGTCCGTCCGGGCGCGGCGCAGTCATATGATAGGCGTCGTTCGTGTACGCGTGGCCGACGACTTCGGCGTAGATCTTCGCTCCCCGCGCGAGCGCTCGGCTCCGCTCCTCGAGCACCAGCACGGCCGCTCCCTCGCCCATCACAAAGCCGTCGCGCCCCGCATCGAACGGGCGAGACGCGCGCGCGGGATCGTCGTTGCGGGTGCTCATCGCGCGGATGATGCTGAATGCCGCGAACGTCAGGGGAGCGAGCGGGGCCTCGGCGCCGCCCGCGAGCATCACGTCGGCGCGGCCATCCCGCACCACGTGAAAAGCCTCGCCGATGGCGATCGTGCCTGACGCGCAGCTCATCGCGTTCGTGGCGTTCGGCCCCGTGAATCCGAACTCGATCGCGATGTTGCAGCTCGCGGCGCCGCAGAACACCGCCAGCGCGAGCGACGGATCCAAGCCGCGCGGTCCCTCGGCGAGATAGCGGGGCACCTGGGATTCCGCGAACGACACGCCGCCGAGCGCCGAGCCCATCATCGTGCCCACGCGGTCACCGTCTTCCTGCCGCGGGGAAATCTGCGCGTCGGCCAGCGCCAGACCGGCGCTGGTCACCGCCAGCTGCGAGAAGCGATCGAGCCGCTTGGCCCGCTTGGCGTCCAGGTGATCCTGCGGCCGGAAATCGGGGATCTCGGCGGCCATGTGACTGCGGAACGGCGTGGGATCGAACCGCGTGAGAGTCCGCACCGCGGAGGTGCGGGCCTCGAGGCCGCTCCATAAACCGTCAGCTGCCGTCCCGATAGGCGTGACGGCGCCGACCCCGGTGATGACGACCCGACGGAAATTCTTCATGAGGCTCCTTCCGCGGCTCGTTTGAGCCCTAAGAGTGTGCGTGACGCGATTCCGTGGATGAAGATCGGGCCGATCACGAGATTCGCGGCTAGTCGCCCGATGAGCGGCCAGGTCGGTCCCCGCCAGGTGTGGACGATCTCGACCTCCACGCCTCCTTCGGAACCGTCACCATCCTCCGCCAACCTCCATACAACTTGCATTCCTCGCGTGATACCCCGCACGTGCCGATACCGAATTTCTCCGGCCGGACGGTCCACCGTCATTTCGGAAACCCACCAGGTGGGATACTTGATGAGACCACCGCCGAACGGCCGCCAGGCCGCCATTTCGACAAGACCATCGTCCAGCATGCGAACCCAGCGGTAGTGGGGAAGGATGGAGGGCCAGCGGACGACGGTGCTCGCGGCGGCGAACACCCGGGAGAACGGTGCGTGGACGCGAATGCGATCGACGGTACGCATCAGCGGCTGAGGCCGGCGTAGCCTCCTCTATAGTAGAGAAGCGGCCGCCGGTCGGTGGTGTCCCCGCCGACGACGAGGCCGATGAAGATCGTGTGGTCGCCGCCGGGGACGGACGTTTGCTTCTCGCACTCGATATGCGCCACGACGCCGTCCAGCACGGCGATCCCGTGCTGGTTCTCGCGGTAGCTGACGCCCCGAAATCGGTCCGGCTCCGACGCCGCAAACCGCCGGGACAGGGCCTCCTGCTCGGACGACAGAATGTTGAAGACGAAGTGCGTTCCCTTCTCCATCGCGGCATGCATTTCGTGGCGGTGCTCGACAGAAACCAGCACGAGCGGAGGCTGGAGCGAAACGGACGCGAGCGAATTCGCGGTCATACCGATCGGCTCGCCGTTCGCTGCTCGACTCGTCACTACCGTGACGCCGGTCGCGAACCGGCCGAGGAGCTGACGAAACTGCGGCGGCTCGACGCCGCGAGGTTTCACAGGACCAGCCCCGCGAGCACCGCCGGCGCGAGCGCGGCGCGGGCCGGAATGCAGTTGCCCGTGGCCCGGACGAGCAGGTCGGCGAGCTCCGGCCGCCGGATCAATCGCTCGACGACGCGCTCGATCAGCGCCGGCCAACCCACGGCGACACCGATGATCCGTTCGAGCAGCCACTTGCCCGTGAACTCCCGCCGCCGGGCGCGCGCGTATTGCCCCAGGCTGGCGCCCGTCGCCAGCGAGTCCAGAATCGCGACGGCCGCGAGCTCCGCACCGCGCAGCGCGCTGTAGATCCCCTGGCCCGTGAACGGATCGAAGAAGTCTGCGGCATCGCCGACGAGTAGCGCGCCGTCGCCTGCCGGCTGTCGCGACCAGCGCGCAAACGGTCCCGTGGCAAGCACGCGCCGCACGATGCGCCTCGGGTCGAAGCGCCCGGTGACGCCCGGAAAGCGATTCAGCTCGTCGAAGAACCCCTCGCCGCGATGTGCCTGGTCGAGGGGGAGTACGAGCGCGACCGTCGTGACGCCCGAGCCGATCGGCCCGAGCCCGACATACCCCGGCCGTCCCACGTGCATTTCGCCGAGGTCGTTGACGTCGTGCGCATCGGCGACATGTGCAGTGAACGCGACTCGGTACGGCGCTGTCCGAAAAACCTTACCCATGCGACGCGCGACAATCGAGCGTAACCCGTCGGCGCCCACAACCACTCGTGTGCGCACCGCATCACGCATCCCGCTTCTCGCATCCCGCACCACGACGCCGCCAACGGCGCCGTGCTGGCAGATGAGCTCTTCGACCCTCACTCCTTCGCGCACCTCTGCTCCCGCGGCTTCCGCGGCATTTCGCAGGATCGTGTCGAACGTCGACCGGGGCAGCGCAAAGCTGAACGTCTCGAACCGACCGACGACACCCGCGCCGCTCGGGGCGACCACTTTCATTCCCCGCAGGCGCGCCGGCGCCGCGCCGATCACGGCCTCGAGGACACCGTTGCCGAGGCGCTCGAGCACCCGGGTCGATTCAGGGCTGAGATACTCGGAGCAGGGCTTGTCGCGGGGAAAGCGGGCGCGGTCGAGGAGCAGGACACGCGCTCCCGCGCGCGCAAGCAGCAGCGCGGTTGCGGATCCCGCCGGGCCGGCGCCGGCAACGACCACATCCCAATGCGGCGAGCCGGTGCTCACGCGATGAGTCCCGCGCATGCGGCTCCAGTCAGGGTAGCCGCCAGGTTCACGGCGTCGTTGTCCAGCCACCGGACCTTTCCTTGGACCGTTGCACCGAGCAGAGAGTCCACCAGCGTGCCCGCGGTTCCCGCTGCTGCGATCACCAGCGCGCCTCGCTCTCCGAAGACGTACGACAGGCCGGCAATGAATCCCGCCCCCACGATTCCACCAGCGGTACCGAGCAGCGTCATGCCCCCGTCCGTGCCGGCCGGGACGCGCATCCCATTCGTGATGAGCCGAGGCGCGATGGGTGAATGCCGGCCGATCTCCGTGGCCCAGGTGTCGGCAGTGGCGGCAGCCAGGGCACCGGCGAAAACGATCCAGCTGCCCGCGAGCGCTGCAATCGCGGCGACGCCGCCGTTCGCCACCACCTGGCGCGCATTTCGCCGCCCTCCGCCGCCGCTTTTCTCGCCGCCCTTCGCCGCCGTCGTTAGCAGGCTCGACGAAATGAAAAAGGCGAGGAGCAGCACGAATCCCCGCCAGCCGAGTCCCCAGATTGTCGCCAGGCCGACCGCGAGCGCCGCCGTGGCGCCCCGTCCGGTCAGCCATCTCACTCGCCAAATAGCTCCCGCAGGACGCGCTTCTTGAGCTCCGCCGGCGCGCCCTGCGCGCGGCATCGCGCCCGCAGGAACTTCAGGAACAGCTCCTCGAAGTCGTACTGCTCTCCGCACGGCGGGCAGTCCTCGAGATGCTCGCGAATTTCCCGCTCGAGCTCCGGCGTCAGCTCGCGGTCCAGAAATTCATACAGGTGCTCGACGCATTCGCGACAATTCATGCAGGGCTTCCTTTGATGTATCCCATCTCGACGGCGTAATCGTAGAGCTTGCCTTGCAGCAACTGGCGCGCGCGAAACAGCCGCGACTTCACCGTCCCCACCGGGATTTGCAGAATCCCCGCGATCTCTTGATACGACATCCCTTCGACATCGCTCAATACCAGTGTCTCGCGGAAGGCCACCGGCAGCTGGTCGATCGCCCGGAGCACTTGGTCATCCACGATCTTGTCGAAGAATGCTCCCTGCGGGTCTTCGTCCTGTACCTCCGAGAACACCGCGTACGGCTCGATGGCGTCCACGTCCACCGTTTCCGGGTGCCGGGTGCGACGGCGGTATTCATTAATGAACGCGTGCCTCAGAATCGTGAGCAGCCACGCCTTCGCGTTGGTTCCCTTCTCGTACTGGTCCCAGGCGCGGTAGGCCTT
>QHTW01000040.1 GCA_003220955.1 Gemmatimonadota bacterium
CGGCACAATGTATGGACCGCTCCAGACGGCCAACCCAATCTTCAACCCGATGCTCGACGGGATCTTCTCCTTCGGCCTCGTGATGACTTCAGGTACGGCCGTCGTGACGGAATTCAAGGTGTGCGGGGTCATCTTCGTCCCATTCCAACAGACCTGTACCTCGATTCCGTAGTCTAATCGCCCATGTGATCTCACTCTCGCCCTTGGTAGCGTACTGCTCCTGGGGATAATCGGTTTCTTGATTGCGTTGCGCGAAATTCGGCGCGACGAGGCGCGGCGCCGCGCGAATCAGTCACAGGAATAATCCTTAAAGGGATGTCTGGCTCGCTCGCTTCGCTGAAATAGAGAGAATCTGCTCGAGAGCTTCGATGTCGGCGGCATCACGCAGCCGGCCGGTGCGTTTTGTCTCGATGAGGTCCTCGAGAGAGATGAGTGGAATACGTACTCCGGTCACCTCGACGGTGCCGGCCCGAGGCGCGGCTTGTTCATACTTGACCGTCGCAGCGACGGTGAACACGTCGACCCGCGGGTCATCGCCGATGACCGTAATTGGTCGCTTGAGCAGCTCCGCAGGTGTCCACTCGCGAGCAAATCCGTATCCGAGTGAGCTCAGCCCGCGGAGAATACGGGCGGCGTTCGGTGCGGTGCGTTCGATGAGGATGTCCAGGTCCTCTGTCGCGCGGCCGTAGCCATGCAGGATGCACGCTACACCCCCGATCACCAGGTATTTCGCCTTGGATCGGTTCAGGGTGGCGCAGATCTTCGCTACACGCGATTGGACTTCTGCCACTCGTAGAACTCGTCGTAGGAATCGAAGCCGATGATCTGTTGGCGAGCGGAGCGCTTGGGCTGGAGGCTCCGGGCAAGCCGCGTGGCCTCTTCAGAATGGCGCAAGCGCTCCGCCGGCGTTTTCTGAAGGTCGCTTTGCAGCTGTGACCGCGCGGCCGCCCCGAATTCATCCGCCCCATATGTGGACCGGCTCGCTTCGCGAACCGCTGTGGGCCGCGCCAAGTAGTCGCGCAGCGCCTCGGCGATCACTCGGCTGCGCGAGCGCTCCAATTCTTTGGCGCGGCGATCGGTGGCGGCCAGCAGCTCTTTGGGAAGCGTGATGGCGATGCGTGCAAATGGCATAGTGACATATCCAGTATTACCGGGTATGAGTAGATATATTACGAATGTGGTAGGGACTTGGCAAGCGTCGTTGTTCCCACTCTAAAGAGTGGGCCCAATACGACACTGCGCCGAGGCGCGGTGGGTGTTGAGGAAACGTTCCACAGCTCTGGGATCGCGAAATATCAGGACATCGGCAGTCGACGCGTGCTGGGCAATCGCCTGGAGTAGGAGCGGCAGATATGTGCGGCGATATGCGAGGAGCCAACGCCAGAAGTCCGCGCGCTCCCGCGAGCGCTTGATTGCGTGGCAGGCGCAGCGGACGAGCGAGAAGTCCAAGAGAATGACCGTATCCGCCCTGCGAAGCCGAACCTGCACAGCGTCGTCAGGACCCAAGTCGCCATCCATGATCCATTGTTCTTGACCGGCAAGCCGTTCCTGAACAGCGGACCATGACTCCCGAGGCGTTGGAAGCAAGCCTGGCTGCCAAAAGAGTTTGTCCAGCTCGATCACAGGGAGTTTCGTGATTGCACCCAACGCCCGAGCGAGCGTCGATTTCCCCGATGCTCCACGACCGAGGATAACCACACGTTGCATTCAACCACGAGCCTCTCTAGCTCACCTTGTGCTGCCGGTGCAGCGCCTGCTCGGCTGGAATCTCAGTGCCGTTCTGATCCACGTAATGAATATCGAACGGTCCATCCGAATGCAGGAAGAACGAGCAAGGTCCGCCGACGCAGGTGAACTGGTGCACATGTTTGACGGGCGCATAGGCGAACCCACCAGAATGCAGGTTCACCGCAGCTTCGCCCTTCATCTCCACTCGGCCCGTGCCGCTCACCATCATCAGTTGTTCGTTGGGCGAATGAAAGTGCCAGGGCGCGCTACAGCCTTTCGTGCCCTTGACCAGGAGGATCGACGGCCCGCTCGCTGGGTCACCGCGTTCCACCGCCAGCGTGAGGCAGTCGGGGAGACCCGGATTCTTCTGGAACTGACTGGGCGTCGTGTTTTGAGCGATGGGCTTGTCGGTCTGCTGAGCGGCGGCGGTAGCGGTCAACAAGGATAGCAACACGACGCCGTATGGAATCCGCATGACATCTCCTGGTGTGGGGCAGCGGCGTGGGACGGTGGACGACGGCAGATAATAGAGTGGAAGCTCTCCGAAGGCTATCAGCGGCGGCGCACGAGACTCGCCAGAAGATCCAAGGTTTCACAACTCGCAGCGAAGTGACCGGAGTCACGAGAGGTCGGGCCACCGGGCCCCCTGAGTCTTGCGGCAACCAGCTGATGTTTCGTATCCTCAGCTAACCTCACCGCAGCACCCGGCGCCCGGATACGGAGGACCGTGAGACGATCTCTCCGGCCGGCACCAGCGCCCGCGCCGAAGCCGATCCACATCCTGCTCGCTGACGACCACTGGGTGGTCCGCGCCGGCCTGCACGCGCTCCTCGATCGCGACGCCAACCTGCGTGTGGTGGGCGAGGCGGCGACCGGGGAGGAGGCGGTGAAGCAGACCCGGGCCCTGAAGCCGGACGTCGTGCTGATGGACCTCGTCATGCCGGGCATCGGGGGTCTCGAGGCCGTGCGCCGCATCGCCGCCCTCCACGTCGGTACGAAGATCCTCGTGCTCAGCGGCTATCTCCAGGAGGATAGGCTGCTGGAAGTGCTCGCGGCGGGCGCCAGCGGCTTCGTGAACAAGGGGAGCCCGGCTGAGAACCTTACGCGAGCGATCCGCACCGTCGCGCAGAACGAAGTCTTCCTCGACCCGAGCGCCGCCAAGATGCTGGTCGAGCACCAGAAGCAGCCGCGTGCAAGGGGGACAGGCGCCGTGAACCGGCTCAGTGTGCGCGAGCGCGAAGTCCTCGGCCTCACGGCGGAGGGGTATAGCTCGACCGAAATCGGCAAGCTGCTGCGTCTCAGCCCGAAAAGCGTAGACACCTACCGCGCCCGCGTCATGGACAAGCTGGGCCTGAAGCACCGCTCTGAGCTCGTACGCTTCGCGCTCCGCGCCGGCCTCCTTAAAAACGAGTAGCGCGAGCCGGCCTGTGGGAGTTCTTCCCACAGCCGCCCGCCTCTACTTCCCCACACTCTCCGACGAATCCTCCCGACAGACGCCAGCTCTCCTGCTCGCTACCCTGCCGTACCCGGGGCTTGTCTCGGGTCAGAACGAAGGAGGGCATCATGAAGCGCATCGTATTCCTGACGCTCACAGCGGCGCTGTTCACGAGCTGTGAGAGGCCTACGGCGCTCGCCACACGCGAGGCGCCGCTCGCCGACTTGACGGCTGCGACCAGTACGACGTTCAGCGGGGACGCGACCGTGCTCCGGGCCACGGTGCTTGGCCTGCCGATCGTCGTGGGCGAGGCAGGCCCGGTACCAGAAGGGGGAGGAGCCGAGGAATTCTCACTGCTTTCGGTCAGCAGAGACCAGACCGGTGGCTTCCTTGCGGCCGAGGCTGTCCACGCGACCGTGGTGGCCCAAGGCAACAGCAGCAGCGCGGAAGCGTCCGTCGCGAGTGCGAGCCTGACCGTGGCGGGCAATGCTATCCAGGCGGATCTGCTGCGGGCTCAGGCTGCAGCGACCTGCGATGGCGCCGGACAAGCGAGCGCGAGTGGCAGCTCGCAGGTGGCGGGGCTGGTCATCATCGGCCAGGCGATCACCGTGACTGGTCAGCCCAACCAGACGGTGGACCTGCCTGGCTTGCACGTCGTGATCAATGAGCAGTCCGGCTCCGCGAGCGGCAACCGGTCCGATATCACAGTGAACGCGGTGCACGTGACGGCCTTCGACCCGACTACCCGCCAGACACTCGCCGACGTCGTCATCTCCTCGGCGCACGCGGACATCAGCTGCGGCGCCTGCGGCGCGCCCGTGGGTGACTTCGTGACCGGAGGCGGCTGGATCACCCGTCCGACGGGAGGCCGGGCGAACTTCGGCGTCGCCGGTGGGATCAAGAACGACGGGCTCTGGGGCCATCTGACCTACATCGACCACGGCCCCAATGGCGTCAAGGTGAAGGGCACGGGCGTGACGTCGTACGAAGTCATCGGTCCGACGTCGCGTCGCATCAAGGGCATGGCCGACGTGGACGGGGGGGGTAGCGTCGAGTACACAGTAGAGGTGACCGACGCCGGCGAACCCGGCCGCGACGACACGTTCTCGATCGCGTTGTCGAACGGGTACAGTGCATCGGGTAAGCTCGCGGGTGGCAACATCCAGTTGCACGCCAAGCCGAACCCGTGCCCGTGACTCATGCAAGAGCGGGGAGCCATCGCGCTCCCCGCTCGTGTCCGGCGCGAGCGCTCTCACACTGTGTAGCGGCGAATCGTCTGTCCCGGCACAGGGACGTCCTTGAGCTCCAGGTTCAGGGCGGCGCTCAACTCCTCGGCAAACGCTTGCGCCGCCTCGATGTCGCCGATCATGACTTCGATGTTAGGGGTGCCGGGTCGTCCCATGAGCTGCACCGTCCCCGAATCGCTTTGGGATGTGCGATTCGGCAGGCCAATCAGTATACGCTCAACCACACCGACCGCCGCGAAGCGGTCGAGCGCAAACTCGCCGCTCGGCATATTGAGGGAGAACCCCCACACGCGCACGGGATGAACGGTGACGCCATCCCGCGTGAGACGGCCCTTCGCACCCATCGATATTCGCCGCGCGCGCCGGAGCATGGCATAGAAGGCCAACCCGAACAAGACGAGAAGTGAGCCGCCCAGGAGATTTCCCTTCAGGAACAGACTGATCACCGCGATCGTGTAGACTGCCGCGATCATCAACGCAATCTTGACGATCGTTTGCCAGGGCTCGGCGGTATCGAAGTTGAGAGGCAGGTTCATCTAACCCCGCTCAGACTAGACTCGCCAGAAGATTCCGAGGATATACTCCGCGCCTTCGACTTCGAACAACTCGAGTGAGACGAGTGCGCGTCGCACCTGCCCGCCGAAGGTGCGGAACGTGAACGCAACTTCGCGGATGGAATGCTCCGCGCGCAGCCGTTCGAGGAGCGCCGGGTATTCACTCCCCCCGCCCCCGCCCTCCCCATCGCTCCAGAACCCGAACGCGTCGATCTGCTTCCCGAGGAGCTGTGACGCTCCGCCGAGGCCGAGCAGTGCGGTGAATCGCGGATTCGCGTCGATGAAGGTGCCGTTGCGTGCGTTGAAGATGCAGATCGCGGCGGTGCTCGCCTCGAAGATCTTGCGATAGCGGACCTCCGACTCATGCGCGCGCCGCTGTTGCTTGCGGCGTTCGGTGATGTCCTCGAACAAGAGTCCGACGCAGTCAGGTGGAATGGGGAAGGCTGTGACGGTGAACAGCCGGGTGGGATCGTACTGGCCGGGTCCCTCACCGAGGTTGGCGGCCACGCCCGAACGCATCACTTCGGCGAGCTGCTTGGGGAACGGCGTCTTGGCGACGGCGGGAAAGTCCTCATCGATGCGTTTCCCAACGGCGTGCGTCGGGACGTCGGAAGCGGCTTGTGCCGCGGGATTCAGCGCGATGATTCGGAGGGACGCCGGGTCGGCCGGATCTTCGAGGCGCAGGATGGCCATACCGATCGGAGCGAGCTCGAAGAACTCCTCGGTGAGCTGCGTGATTTCAGCAAAGCGATGTGGACTCATGGCACCCGCGAAAGATCTTGAGGAGATACCCCGCGCGCAGTGGCTAGCTGGATCTAGTTCTTGAGGGGGGAGCGGCGACGAAAAGCCGATCCCTTTGCGCTTAGCGGGGCTACAAAAAGCAGATCCCTCGCTGCGCTCGGGATGACAAGCGCGCTCGCTTTGTTGAAGTAAGAAGTGAGAAAGAAGCGGTTAGGGCGCGTAGCCGCTCGCGCGCAGGATAGCTTCTGCATCGCGGAGCTCGAGCAGCTCACGAATCGCAGCGCGCTTGTCCGTGGCGCGTGCGTAGTACGCACCCGCGATTCGGTAGCCCACCCAATAGCCGATGTCCACCGCGCCGTGGTTCTTGTCGGGCGGCACCATGCCGTTGTACATCCACGTGCGGATCGTCGAATCGCCTCCCTGCATTTCGTCCTGGAAGTCCACCCAGACGTCGTGCTCATGCGCGGCGCCGTAGATCTCGCGCGGTTGTTTGACGGCCCGTGGTCCCACGGCGAGCTCGGCGAGAAAATCGGCGATGCCTTCGCCGAGCGCGTGGCGCAGCAGGTTGTCCCGCTGGCCGGGTGGGGCGGGCTTCTGCTGGGTGTGCACCGCCTCGTGCACGACGAGGACAACGAGCGATGCGAACGTATGATTGGGCATATTCTTCCGAGCCCAATCGGGCAGCTCGTCCAGCGGCGTCGCGAGGTCGCTCGCACTCTGCTCGGTGCCGATCAGCATGCCGCTCTGCGCGGTCGTGCCGCCGGTCGACAGGGTGCCGATGAGGAAGTAGATGTTGGGAAAGCGCGCTTCGGGGTACAGCGCCGCGAGCCGGGTCAGGCCACGCCGAATCCCCTGCGTGACACGCGAATTGGTATCGACCGAGAGCGTCGTGGCGCGTACGGTGGCGTAGTAGCGCGGGTAGTGCGCGACCGCGCGGAGCAGCTCCTCGGCGGCGGATCGCGCGTAGAACGGCGCGGTGACTTTTTTCACGCTATCGGGGGGGAGCGAGTCGAGCCGCGCCTTGGGCCACCCGGCCGCAGCCATTCGCGCGCGGACGGTGTCGGGGTTCATGAGGCGCACGCGCATCCAGTCGCGCAGGCCCGGCGAGCCGGGCTGCAAGTACACCGTCTCGAAGATGCGCACGCGCTCGGCCGAGTCCTTGCCGGCGGCGAGGTCGTAGGCGCGCCAGAAGTTCGGGATGTCGCGCGTGACGATCTGGACGGAATCAACCGCCGACTGCGCGACGGCGGGAGCGGCAAGCACGCAGAGCGCCAACCACGTGTTCCGCATGGCAAAGAAGGTACCCCCAAAGCCCAAAAGCAGATCCTTCAGAGCTGGGATGACACCTACAGCGTCATATACACGATCTTCACGAAGTCGTCGCCCTGGTATCGCCCCGTGCCCCAGACGCCATCGAGATCGGTGAACGGCTTAGCGGCGATGGATTCCTCCAGCGATTTCCCGGACGCCTTGAGCTTCCGTACCCGGTCCGCTGCCGTGGAAAGCATGTCGCGATACTTCACGAGATCGGCCTTGGTCGCGAGCGGGCCGTGGCCCGGCACGATCTTGGTGTCCGAGTCGGCGAGCCGCAGGAGTCGGTCCGACGCCGCGATCATGCCGTCCACGCGACCGCCGGTGGACCAATCGATCAAGGGATACCTGCCGTTGAAAAACACGTCGCCGGCGTGCAGCAGGTTGGCGTGCTCGAACCGCACGGTCACGTCGGTGTCGGTGTGCGCCGGCGCCACGTGCGATAACTGCAGATGATAGCCGCTAGCGTCTAGGGTATATTCGTCTGCGAAGACGCGCTGGGGCCAGGCGGCCTGGGGTGAGGGCGGGAAGTCGAGTTCGAGCATCGGCAGATGATGCGGCTCGCTCATCCGGCGCTTGGTGTTCTCGTGCGCCACCACCGTGGCGCCGCCGGCGTGGAGTGGCGCGTTGTTGTCGGTGTGATCGAAGTGCCAGTGGGTATTGATCACGAACTTCACGGGCGCACCGAGTGCCTTGAGCGACTCCTGGAGCTTGGGCCACGCGGGCGCGACGAACGTATCCACCATGACCAATCCGTCCGCGCCGTGCAGCACCACGACGTTGCCGCCCGGTCCTGAGAGCAGCGTGAGATTCTCGCCGAGCCGATTCGTCTGGATCGGGACGGCGCCGATCTGGGCCCGGAACGCCGCGGTGCGATCCTGAGTCGGCTGCTGCACCCATGCGGGAATCAGCGCGTTCGCGAACGAACCCGCGGCCAGCGCCGCCATCGTTTTGAGCCACTCGCGTCGGGTTTCGGTCGTCATGGGTTCACCTTCGCTGGAGTTCGAGGGCAATATGTCTCAGTTCCATGCGTTTGTTAACCGTGTGCCAAAGCACGGGAAGATTTGCCCCGCGCGCGCGTTAGCCTCGAGAGGAAATGAGCGATAGGTTGGAGGTCCGTAATCGCGAAGACCCTCTAACCAGGAAGGCTCGATGAGAGTGGGACTCTGCTTGGGATTGGTGGTCGCGCTCGCAGCGCCGGCGGTATTGCTGGGACAGGCGAAAGGGAAGAGAACCGCAAGGAAAGACGAAAGCCGGCTCGTCATCATGCCGCCGGCCGACCTGAAGTGGACGGATCTCGATCCCACCGGCGCGCCCGGAGTCAAGGTTGCGGATCTGTGGGGCAATCACACGAAAGGGCCGTTCGGCGCGTTCTTCAAGTTGCCGGCCGGATTCGCCGCGCCACTGCACACGCATACGAACGACATGAAGGTCGTGATCGTGTCTGGGACGTACGTCCAGGCTCCCGAGGGCAAGCCGGAATTCCGGCTCGGCGCCGGATCGTATTTCCTGCAGCCGGGCGGGAACTACCGGCACACAACGAGCTGCGATCCGGCCGCGGAGTGTGTGTTCTTTGTCGAAGGCAAAGGAAAGTTCGATCTCAAGCTGGTGCAGCCCCCGGCAACGGCGCCAGCGAAGAAGTAGCGGCTTCTCGGCTCAACGGTTGACGATCCGCCCCGGTATCGTCAACACCAGCAGGCTGCCGATCGACATGGTCGCGGCGAGGGCGTAGACGCCAAGATCGGTCGACCGCGTGCGATCGATGATCCAGCCGATCACCCAGGGACTGAGAAAGCCCGCGAGGTTGCCGATCGAGTTGATGAGGGCAATGCCGGTCGCGGCGGCGGCGCCCGCGAGGATCGCCGTGGGCAGACACCAGAACTGCGAGAGCGACGTGGTCACCCCGGCCATCGCTAGGCTCATGCCGAGGAGCGCAGCGGCGCTGTGCGCGCCATAGCGGACGGTGAGCAGCCAGCCCGCGGCCCCTACAATCGCGGGAATGACGAGATGCCAGCGCCGCTCGCGCGCCGAGTCGGACCGGCGGCTGATCGCCACCATCGCGACTGCGCCGGCGGCGTTGGGCACCACCGTGAGCATCCCGATCGCGAGTGGGCTCGCGACGCCGGACCGCTGGATCAGCGTGGGCATCCAGAAACCGGCGCCGTATAGCCCGCAGATCAGGCAGAAGTAGATGGCGGCGAGCAGCCAGACGCGGGGGTTCGTGAGTCCGTCCACGAGCGAGTGCGACGGGACTTGGCTGTTATCCTCGGCGAGGCGGCGCGCGAGGAGGTCCTTCTCGCCGGCCGTCAGCCAGTGGGCCGCGCCGATACGATCGTCCAGGTAGACGAGCACCGCCACGCCGAGCGCGAGCGAGGGGAGGGCTTCGATCAGGAACAGCCACTGCCAGCCCGCGAGGCCCTGCACGCCGGTCATGGCGTGCAAGATCCAGCCGGAGAGCGGTCCGCCGATGACGCCGGCGATCGGGATGGCGGTCATGAACAGCGCGATGATCGCGGCGCGCCGCGGGGCCGGGTACCAGTAGGTCAGATACAGGATGATGCCGGGGAAAAAGCCCGCCTCGGCGACGCCCAGCAGAAACCGCAGGATGTAGAACGCCGCGGGCGTCCGCACGAACACCATCGCCGCCGAGATCATGGCCCACGTCAGCATCACGCGCGCGATCCAGCGCCGCGCCCCGACGCGGTGGAGGATGATGTTGCTCGGGATCTCGAAGAGAAAATAGCCGATGAAGAAAATGCCGGCGCCCAGGCCGTAGACCGTCTCGCTGAACCGCAGCGCGCTCAGCATCTGCAGCTTGGCGAAGCCGATGTTCACCCGATCGAGGTAGGCGGCGCCATAGCAGCAGAACAGGAAGGGGATCAGGCGCTGGGTGACGCGGGCGTAGGCCCGTGACTCCGCAGCGTTGTCGGGGGGACCGGTCCCGGGGATCATGGGAGCAAAAGCTACCCCAAAGCAGGTCCCTCGCGCCTATTGGGCCGCAAAAACGTCGGCACAGAGCGGAACACGCTCCTGCTCTCCAATCACCAGTCGATGCTCGACAGTCTCTTGGTGGGCCTCGCGGCGTTCTATCCGCGGTCCTTGATCCAGCCGCGTCTGTTGCCGTGGAATCCCGCAGCGGCGGAGAACTTCTATCGGACCCCGATTCTCGCGTGGCTTCTAGACAACTGGAAGTGCATTTGGGTGCAGCCGGGACGGCGTGATGGCAGCAATTCGGGCGCAGGGCGAGTAGCTTCCGCCCCATGGCTGAGCTCCGTCTCCCTCTCCGGCGCCGCCGGCGTACTCTTGGTCTCTGGCTCCTCGGCGTCACCATTCTGGTCTTCTTCTTCATCTCGCCCGTCATCGGGCTGCTCGCCGAGTGGCCGTGGTTCAGCGCGCTGGGGTACGAGCGGGTGTTCGCGACCCGGCTGGTGGCATCGTTCACGCTGGGGGTGTTGGCCGGGGGCGTGGCGTTTGCGTTTCTGTACGCCAATCTGCGCTTCGCCCAGCGGGGCATCGTCCCCAACCCCGTGGTCATCCAAGCGAACGCCCAGACGCCGGCGGTCGACGTGACCCGCCTGGTCCGCCGGCTGGCGCTGCCCTCGGCGCTCGCGTTCGCGTTGTTCCTCGCCCTCGCCGTCTCGACGGACTGGATGCCGGTGCTGCAGTTCCTGCATCAGACACCGTTCGGCGTCACGGATCCGGTATTCGGCCGGGACCTCGCCTACTATGTCTTCACGCTGCCCATCGTGACCGGCGTGCTCGCGATCTCGACCGTACTCGTCACGCTGTCGCTGCTCGCCTGCGGCGCGCTGTACGCGCTGCGCGGCGACGTCGTGGTCTATCGCCGGACCGTGACGATCGAGCCGTCCGCCCGGCTGCACTTGGGGCTGCTGATCGCCGCGATGTTCGTGCTGACCGCGCTGCGGATCTTCTTCGTGCGGTTGCCGGGTACGCTGTACTCGACGACCGGTCCGCTGTTCGGCGCGAGCTTCGCCGACCTGCACGGCAGGCTCCTCGGCCTGCGCATCGCGGGGGCGGCGGCGATCCTGGGCGCCGTCCTGGTGCTCGCCGGGTTGCGCAGCAAGCTCCTGGGACGCACCGCGCTGCTCGCCGTAGGGATCTATTTCGGGGTCTCGCTGCTAGGTGTCGTCATCTATCCCGCCGTCGTGCAGAAGCTCGTGGTCGCGCCCAACGAGCTCTCGAAAGAGACGCCGCAACTGCGCCGTCACATCGACGCCACGCGCCGCGCCTGGGGCCTCGACAGCGTGCTGGTGCGCGATCTCTCGGGCGAGGCGCGGCTCACCGAGCGCGACATCCAGGCGAATCGCCCCACCATCGACAACGTGCGGTTGTGGGACCGCGACCCCCTGCTGCAGACGTTCGGGCAGCTCCAGGAGATCCGCACCTACTACGACTTCGTGTCGGTGGACGACGACCGCTACGTCGTCGACGGCCGCTACCGCCAGGTGATGCTGTCGCCGCGCGAGCTCAATTCGGCGTCGCTGCCGACGCGCACCTTCATCAACGAGCGGCTCACGTTCACCCACGGGATGGGGCTGACGCTGGGGCCCGTCAATGAGGTGACCGAGGAGGGGCTGCCGGTCCTGTTCATCAAGGATCTGCCGCCGGCCTCCAGCGTGTCGCTCGCGGTCAAGCGGCCGGAGATCTACTTCGGCGAGCTGACGGACAACTGGGTGTTCGCCAACACTGGACAGCAGGAGTTCGATTATCCCTCGGGCGATGAGAACATCTTCGGGACCTACAAGGGCAACGGCGGGGTCGAGGTCGGCGGGCTGCTGCGCCGCCTGGTGCTCGCCGCCTATTTCCGCTCGCTCAAGGTGCTGCTGTCGAGCGACATCACGAGCGCGAGCCGCGCGATGTACATCCGCAACATCCGCGCGCGCGCGCATGCGGCGCTGCCGTTTTTGATCTTCGACGCCGACCCGTACATGGTGATCGATGGTGGCGGGCGGCTGCGCTGGATCCTCGATGCCTACACCGCGACGACTCGCTATCCGTACGCGCAGCCGCTGAGCAATGGCATCAACTACATGCGCAACAGCGTGAAGGTCGTAATCGACGCGTACGACGGCTCCGTCACCGCCTATCAGGCCGACTCGGCCGATCCGCTGGTGCGCACCTTTGCCAAGATCTTTCCGGGGATCTTCCACCCGCTCGATTCGATGCCGGCCGATCTGCGCGCGCATCTGCGCTATCCCGAGGACCTGTTTCACGTCCAGACCGAGCTGTACGGCACCTATCACATGGCGGAGCCGGACATTTTCTATCATCGCGAGGACCAGTGGCAGAAGCCGGTGCTCTCGATCGCGCCGGAGCGGCCCGATCCGTTCCTGCGCCACATGGTGATGCGGCTGCCGGAGGAAAAGCAGGCGGAGTTCATTCTCATGGTGCCCTTCACGCCGCGCGGCAAGGACAACCTGGCGTCGTGGATGGTGGCGCGGAACGACGGCGCGCATTACGGCGAGCTGGTCGTGTATCGCTTCCCCAAGCAGAGCCTCGTGTTCGGGCCCACGCAGATCGTCAACCGCATCAATCAGGACACGGAGATCGCGCGCCAGATCGCGTTGTGGGATCAGGGCGGCTCGCAGGTGATCCGCGGCAATCTCCTGGTGATTCCGATCGAGGAGTCGCTGATCTACGTCATGCCGCTGTATCTGCGGGCGCAGGGGGGCCGTATCCCCGAGCTCAAGCGCGTCGTGGTGGCCTATCAGAATCGGGTCGTGATGGAGGAGACGCTGGACGCGGGATTGGCGCAGCTCTTCGGCGGTCCCGGCGCGGCGACGCGCGCGCCCGTGCGGGTGTCCGAGACGCGGGCTGCCGGCTCGGCGGTATCGGCCCGCGCCGCCGATCTCGCGCGCCGCGCGAACGAGTCGTTCCGCCGGGCGATGGAAGCGCAGCGCGCGGGGGATTGGGCGCGTTACGGGGAGGAGCTGCGGCGGCTCGAGGACGTGCTGCGGCAGCTGCAGGCCGCGGTGGAGGAGAGGAAACCTTAAGGCTGGGGGCGCGGACCGCCGCTCCGACAGCGCCGATCAAGTGAGGGCGCCAGCATGATGCCAACGATTGAAGCCCGGCCGTGGCACAAGGCTTACGAGGCGGGGGTGCCGACGGCACTCGACCTCGAGGCGCTGACGGTGTCGCAGTTCCTCGAGCGCGCGGCAAGAGATCACGGTGATGCGACGGCGATCATCTACTTCAATCGCCGCCTCAGCTATCGGCAGCTCAAGGACCACGTTGACCGATTCGCGGCCGCCTTAGCGGAGCTCGGCGTCACGCGCGACAGCCGCGTCGCGATCCAACTGCCCAACATTCCGCAGACGGTCATCGCCTATTACGCGACGTTATCGCTGGGCGCGCAGGCGGTGATGACCAATCCCCTCTACACGCCGCGCGAGCTCGAGCATCAGTGGAAAGATGCCGGGTGCCGCTTTGCGGTTGTCACAGATTTTCTGTTTGAGAGCCGCATCGGGACGGCGCGGGCGCGGCTGCCGATCGAGCATTACATCGTCGCCTCGATCCCCGATTACATGCGGCTGCCGCTGCGTTTCGTCGCGCGCTGGAAACTGGGCCGCGCCGATCCGCCGCGTGTGGCCAGGGTCGCGCCGGAAGCCGGCGTGCATTCGTTCCTGAAGCTGATCCGGCGGGCGAAGCCTGAGTCACGCACACATTCCCGGCCCGAGACCCTAGCCGCATTGCAGTACACCGGTGGTACGACGGGCGTCTCCAAGGGCGCAATGCTCACGCACGCGAACCTGGCGGCGAACCTGCAGCAGTGCCGAGCCTGGTTTACAGGATTGACCCCGGGGAAGGAAGTCTTTCTGACGGCCCTGCCGTTGTTTCATTCGTTCGGCATGACCGCGGCGATGAACTTTCCCATGAGCGTCGCGGGCGCGATGGTCCTGATTCCCGACCCGCGGGATATCAAGGCGATCGTGCGAGCGATTGCGCGGCACGGAGTCACGTTATTGCCGGCGGTCCCGCCGATCTTCAACGCGATCCTGAACTATCCGAGGCTCGGTGCGAACGCCCTCCGCAGTGTGCGGCGCGGTTTTTCCGGCTCGGCGCCACTGCCCGAAGACGTCTTGCGGCGCTTCGAAGCGCTGACGGGTGCGCGGATCGTGGAAGGCTTCGGGCTATCGGAGGCGTCGCCGGTGACGCACATGAATCCGGTCAATGGGCTTCGGAAGGCCGGCGCGATTGGCGTCCCGATTCCGAATACGGATGCGAAAATCGTGAACATGGATGACGGCGTCACCGCGACTCCCCGCGGTGAAGTCGGCGAGCTCGCGATTCGTGGTCCGCAGATCATGCAGGGCTACTGGAACATGCCGGAGGAGAGTGCGCACGCGTTGCGTGACGGCTGGCTCTATACCGGCGACCTCGCCGTCATGGACGAGGACGGTTTCTACCGGATCGTCGGGCGCAAGAAGGAAATGATCGTGGTCTCAGGATACAAGGTGTTCCCCGATGAAGTGGACGGGGTGCTGATGGCGCATCCGGCCGTGCTCGAGGCTGCCACGATCGGGTTGCCCGACGCGAAGCGCGGCGAGCGGGTGAAGTCGTTCATTGTCTTGAAGCGAGGCGCGCAGGCGAGCGTCGAAGCGGTGCTGGCCTACTGCCGTGAGAATCTCGCGGCGTACAAGGTGCCGCGGACCGTCGAGTTCCGCGCCGAGCTGCCGAAGAGCGGTGCGTTGAAGACGCTGCGGCGGGTGCTGATCGAGGAGGAGCTGGCGAAATGACCGCGCCGAGACTCCCGCTATGGCTCAAGATTGCCTACACAACATTCGTCGCCGTGCTCGTGCCCTATTACTGGCGCACCTACGGTCCCGTCAATTTTCTCTGGTTCTGCGACGTCGCACTGCTGGTCACGCTCCCGGCGCTCTGGCGGGAGAACGCATTGCTCTTCAGCATGCAGGCCGTCGCGATCACGCTGCCGCAGCTGTTGTGGGTCGTGGACTTCCTGGCCCGTCTTGCCGGCATCCACCTGCTGGGTGTCGCCGCGTACATGTTTGATCCGAAGATTCCATTGTTCGTGCGCGGATTATCGTCGTTCCACGGCTGGTTGCCGCTGGTACTCATCGGGGCGGTGTGGCGGCTGGGCTATGATCGGCGCGCGCTGCGGGCTCAAGTGGTGTGCGCGGTGCTATTGCTTACCGTGTGCTACTTCTTCACGCCGCCGCCACCGGCGCCCGCCACGAATCCAACCGCCGCCGTCAATCTCAACTGGGTATTCGGGCCGGGGGAGAACACGATGCAGACCTGGATGGCGCCGGGCTGGTACTTCGTGTTGCAGCTCGTGTTCTGGCCGCTCGTCATTTATGTGCCCACGCATCTGCTCTTGCGCCGGCTCTTCAAGAGCGCACCGGCGTCTGGTAGTGGGGGCGTGGCGGCGCTGAGTGCTGCCGTATGACTGCGGCCGATCTCGGCGCAGGCGAGGGTAGGTTTTTTTTGACCTCAGCTCAACGGCTCGCTTGACCGTCGCGGTTGATAGTTGGTCCACACATCGAAAGAGAGACTCTCATGCGGTTCAAACTCGGAGCACTAGGCTCGGTTGTTGCCGCCGTAGGGGCGTTGAGCAGTTCGTGTACGGACACAGGGGTGGAGCCGCTCCTTCGGGGTCCGGTCGCCACGCAGGTGCAGGCATCCTCCTCGGGTACCCTCGTCGTCACCGGCAACACCACGCTCACCGGAAATCACGTTGGAAACATTCAGATCGCAGCCGACAACATCACACTAGACTGTGCCGGTGACACCGTCTTCGGGCCGGGTGTCTCGGGGTTCAGCGGGGGGATCGAAGTCGACGGGCGCACGGGCGTGACGGTGAAGCATTGTACAGTCACAGGATTCAACGTGAACGGCATCTTCGGCGGCGGGACGTCGAACAGCACTTTTACGGCGAACCTCCTCTACGGCAACGGGGCCAACGGCATGCACCTCGATTTCGGCAGCGGGAACATCGTTGTCGGGAACACGAGTCGGTCGAACGGCGGAATTGGTATCGCCTTGACGAGATCGTCCCAGAGCCGGATCGAGGGGGATACGGTTCAGGACAACACAGTCTATGGGGGGATCGCGCTGCTCGACGGCTCACACGACAACGTCGTCGTTTCAAACACGGCCACGGGAAAGGGAAACGCGATTGGATTCCTCTTGGACAACGGCGCTTACGGGAACCAAGTTCGTGAGAACACCGCGAGGTCGAACACGAATAACGGCTTTTTTACCAGGGCTTCACCCAATAACATCTTCGTTGCCAACACCGCTCAACAGAACGGCGTCGGATTCACCCTGTGGAACGTCAGCGGGAATCAGTTTCGCGGCATCAATGCGATCTCGAACAATTTTCTAGGGTTTGAGGTGATCCAGGGCTCAAGTGGCAACACCCTCGACTCAAACACAGCGAACCGAAATGTCATGGGATTCGCGATCTACGACGGCGCCAGCTCCAATATCATTACTCGCAACGTGGCAAACGTGAACACGGATCAAGGCTTCCTGTTCCAGACGACTAACAGTAACACCGTCACGGCCAACACTGGCAACAGCAATGGGTCGGTTGGGTTCCTCGTCATCGAAGGTTCGAGCTTCAATACCCTGACCGGGAACATAGGCCGCGCCAACAAAGCCGTCGATGCTTTGGATGATCGCTCGGGCACCGGGAACGCATGGGCGAACAACAACTTCGGCACGACGGCTGGCATCCCGTAGCGCCGGGGCCTCGCGGCGCAGGCGGCTGGAGATGGCCGGGCTGGTCCGAGAATTGGGGCCGTGGGCCGGCGCCCGGAACGTCCTTGGTCCTTTCAAACCGAGAGGTGAACCGGGGGCGGGCGGTAGTCAGACACCGAAGGCGGCGTGATGGCGCCTGAGGTGTCAGGGGAGGCGACGAGGCGCGGTGGCGTGGTTGGCTGCCGCGCCTTGTTTATAGTCCTAGTCTCTCAGTTCCACTTCAGATTCCTGATCTGATCAAGATTCACATTCCCGCCGCTGAGCACAGCCACAACCTTTGATCCTGCGGGCGCTTTGATCAATCCATGCAACAGAGCCGCGACGGGTGCAGCAGCTGCACCCTCGACCACGAGTTTGCAATGCGACATGATCCAGATCATGGCATCGAAGATCTCGCGGTCAGGGAGCGTGACGATGTCGTCCACAAAACGCTGCACGACAGAAAATGTGTGACCGCCCACGCGCTTCACCCGGAGGCCGTCTATGATGCAGTCGATCTTATCGAGCGTGATGACGCGGCCGGCGGCGACGCTCTGCTGCATCGCTGGACCATCGGACGATTCCACGCCAATGATCTTGATCTTTGGGTTCGACGCTTTCAGCGCCATCGACACGCCGGAGATCAGTCCGCCGCCGCCGATCGGCACAACGGCGACATCGACTCCGGGAAAATCCCGCAACACTTCCAGGCCCAGCGTTCCCTGGCCCGTGATGAGTTGCATGTCGTCAAACGGATGGATGTAGGTAAGCCCGCGCTCCTCACACAGCTGTTTGGCCTTCTCGTTGGCTTCGTCCCAGATTGTGCCGTGTTGCACGACCTCGGCACCATAGGCGCGTGTCGCGTCCACCTTGGACTGTGTGGCATTGCTGGCCATCACCACGACCGCCTTCATCTTGTACACGGCGGCCGCAATGGCGACGCCCTGCGCGTGATTCCCTGCGGAAGAGCAGATCACGCCGCGCCGTCGCTCGTCAGCGGTGAGATGACGGAACTTGTTCAGCGGTCCACGGACTTTGTACGATCCGCCCTTCTGGAACATCTCCGCTTTGAGTCGCATGTCGAAGCCCGTTTGCTCACTCAGCAGCCGCGAGGTCAGCAATGGCGTGTGATACGCGTGTCTGGAGACATGCTGTGCGGCTTCCTCGAATTCGGCGAGGGAAACAGGCATGGTGGTTCCCTAAGGTCGCGGGTAAGGCGTAAGTGATGGAAGAAGACCAACCTCAGCGATTCGCAGACGTTCTGCAGGCCTATTAATGCAGGAGCTTAAAGACTCCCAACACCAACGCTGCAGTCGTCGCCGCCTGCGCAACCCAGAAGCCGAACAAGCGCTTGGTAAGACGCGTCTCGAGCTGAGCGAGCCTCTGCTCGAGCTTCGCATCAAATCGCGCGAAGTTGAGCTCGTTCAGCTCCCTGAGGTCCGACCGGTAAGTTGCATCGACCATATTGAACCAATCCACGAGCTCGTTGGCAACGTCATCACCAAACTTCTCATAGAACTTGCGCGACAGTTTGGCCGTTGACCGGCACATGAGCTCCTGGAGGATGCCGGGCTACCATAAACAGTACGCTCGGCAAACCCTGGTATCAAGAAAACGCGGCACCTCGCACCAACGTCGCACTCAAACCCTAGACTCCTCTAAGAGAGAAAAAAGAAGAGAGAAGGACGATCCGAGCTGTCCTCGCTTGGAAGCAAATGTCCTCCGTTTTAGTATGAGCTGACCGCGATCGACGTAGCAAGGGCCGCGCGCGACTGAGAGTCGAGCGCGCGGCCCTCGCAATGCACAGCGACCGCTCGCGAGGGCACGTGGCGGCACGAGACATCGACCTCGCGCGTCCCTAAGCGTACCAAACCTTACAAGTAGCTGACCGCGCTCGACCAACGATCGACCGCGCGGGCCGTCAGATCGTTCGCGCGCGCCCGAGAGACGACCGCGATCGGCGGTGAGAGACCCTCGCGCGAGCGACAACGCATCGCGCTACGCCGACAGCGCATCGCGTGTCGAAATGTGTGGACAGCGTTTCGCGCGGCACGACGTGCGTCTTGGAGTGTGCGCATTGCGCGGCGCGCGAATCGTCCTGCGCGGAGGACAGCGGCGCGCGCGAGCGACCACGTTTCAGAGTGGTCCGAATTACGCAATGCTGCGCGGGCGTCGGGAGATGGTCAAAGTCGGGCACGGAGCCCGACGCCGTGCCACAATGGAGGAGGGCGTATGAACGCCCAGTTGCGCAGGCGGCTAGAAATGGCCGGGCGGGTCCGCGAATTCCTGCGGGCCCACAAGACGGACGGAGTCGGGGAAGGGCTGGGGCTCGCGAAGCTCGAGGAGCTGCTCACGCGCGCGGAGGTCCTCGCGTCGCAGCAGCGCTCGGGTGTCGTGGCGCGACGCGGTCGTCCACCAAGCGCCGCAAGAACTTGCGGCGTGCGCTCCAGAGCAAACTGCTGCTCTATCTGCGGGCAGTTGGGGCGGTAGCGGCGAAGGAGACCGCGGAGCTTGGAGAGCAGTTCCAAGTGCCGCCCTCCAACGCCAGCCAGCAGGCGTTGCTCACGATGGCGCGCGGGATGTTGGAGAAGGCCACTGCGCACAAGGACGTGCTGGTGAAGCGCGGCATGTCGGAGCAGCTGCTGGACGATCTCGCCAAGACGTTGGGCGAGTTCGAGCAGACCATCGAAGCGACGCGGGCAGCCAAGCGCGAGCACATTGGTGCGAGCGCGGATCTCGAGGCCGTGGCCGCCGAGGTCGCCGAGCAGGTGAAAGTGCTCGACGGACTGGTGCGGTATCGGTTTGGAGATGACGCGGAGTTGATGGGGGCGTGGGCCAGCGCCCGCAACGTCCTTGGTCCCTTCAAACCGAAAGGTCTTTTCTGCTCTCCTCGGCCCCGAGCGGCGTTGGAGCAGCGGACTGCGAGTCCGCGGTACGCATCTAACCGTCCTTCGCAGCTGTCATTACGGGGGTGCTTTCCCGGAGCGTTTGGCGCTCGGCACGGGCGGATTGACCGACCCGCGACCTCGCTTCTCAGTTGAGCTTGAATGTCGCCCGCAGGAACTCTTTGACAGCTCGAAGAGTCGCCGCATGGGCGGCCGGATTGTAGGCAATGTGGACCCCGCGCTCGACACAGGGATCCGCATAGGTGAACGGCTGCCCTGTCTCGGCGTTGATTATGCGACCGATGGGCTCTTCCTTCAGGACACATCGGCGCGTGGTCTGCGCTCGGGGCCACAAGACTGGTGTGGTGCTGAACAGGGCATTATCGAACACGTGGTGGGTATCTGGATACTCAGTGAGCTGCACATCCTTGCCGGCGGCCCGCAGACGCTCGACATACGCCCGACAGGGTGCCACGGGATTGTAGTCGTCCGCATCCCCGTGAAACAGGCGAATGGGCCTATCGCTCACGTCCGTATCCTCGATATAGGTGGTGTTGCAAGGAGCGTACAGAACAAGGTAAGCAGCAAACTCGACGCCGGGCCGCCCGTACGCGCGCTGAAACCGCTTGAGGCTGGCATAGAGCGCGATTTGCCCCCCGCGTGAGCCGCCCAGGATCGCGATCCGCGTCGGGTCGATTCGCGGGTGGGCTGCCAGTACGGCGAGGGCACGATACACGTCGTAGATCATGGTCAAGCGGCCGAGCTGTTCTTGATCCTCAACGGTTGACGCGATGGCGCGCCCCGTAAAGCCGTCGACGATGAAAGTCGCGATACCAAGACCATTCAACTCCGCGGACCAACGGTCGTAGTTGGCCCCGATACCCCCAGAGCCGTGCACGAGCACGACTGCCGGCAAGCGATCAGCGGTGACGCGAGGAATTCGCAACTCGCCGGCGATCGTCGCCGGCTTACCGTCGTGTGCGCCGGTCAAGACCTGCTCATCGGGCAGAGTCAGGGTCTGGATCGGGTGCAGCTCGATGCGGGCGACTTGCGCGTTGCACCACTCCGGGCGGACGCAAGCGAAAGCCACGCACGAGGCGATCGAGAGCGCGAATCGTGAAAATCGGGAACGAAGACGCATGACAGAATCTTCGGCAAAGAGGTTTCGTCACGCGACCCCCTGATGCACGTACAGGGGGTCTAGTGCCTGCGGCAAACATTCTGGCAAATCACCTTCCAAGCATAGGACGCAGAGTGGGTTAGCGCGTGGTTAGCTGCCCGGGATCATGCATTGCCGGTCAAAGAACTCCCCTGGATGCTTATTAATGCAGGAGCTTAACGACTCCCAACACCAACGCTGCAGTCGTCGCCGCCTGCGCAACCCAGAAGCCGAACAAGCGCTTGGTAAGACGCGTCTCGAGCTGAGCGAGCCTCTGCTCGAGCTTCGCATCAAATCGCGCGAAGTTGAGCTCGTTCAGCTCCCTGAGGTCCGACCGGTAAGTTGCATCGACCATATTGAACCAATCCACGAGCTCGTTGGCAACGTCATCACCAAACTTCTCATAGAACTTGCGCGACAGTTTGGCCGTTGACCGGCACATGAGCTCCTGGAGGATGCCGGGCTACCATAAACAGTACGCTCGGCAAACCCTGGTATCAAGAAAATTGCGTTTCACACCGTGTAGCGCCGAATCGTCTGTCCCGGCACCGCGACAGACTGGAGCTGCAGGTTCAGGGTTGTGCTCAATTCCTCCGCAAAGCCCCGAGCTGTATCGATGTCGTCAATCATGACTTCGATGTTGGGGGTCCCAGGGCGCCCCAGGAGCTGCACGCTCCTGCTGTTTGTCGGGAGCGACGCTGACCGTACGACGACGATGGGCTCGGCCAAGCCGACGGCTGAAAATCGATCGAGCGAAAACTCACCGCTCGGCACGTTGAGGGAGACCCCCCCACACGCGCACTGGATGGACGGTGACCGCGCCGGCGGTGAGACGTCCGGCCGCGCCCATCGACACGCGCCGAGCACGTCGCAGCACGGCGTAGAATGCCAGCCCGAACATGAGCAGGACGGCGCCGCCCAGGAGATTTCCCTTCACGAAGAGACCGACCACCGCGATCGGGTAGATTGCCGCGATGGTCAACGCGATCTTGACGATCCGGGTCCAGGGCGCGGCGCTATTGAAGTCGAGAGGCAGGTTCATCGAGGTATTCTAATCCCAAAGGAAGCAGATCCCTTCAAGGCACGCCGAGTAGTACCCAATCGTTGCGGGTCGTGTCAATATGCGGCTTCCTAATTCACATCCTGAAGGGTGTGCTCGGCTGACACTGTCCTTAAGGACACTGTTTGCCGAGCACAGGCGCTTCACGGATTCGCTCGTTTCTCCTAATCGCAATCCTGCGGTGCTTCGGGGCAAATCTTGATCGTCGTCACGGGATGAATCTCCCACGCAGTCGCCCGCCATACGGTCCCGCTTCGCCGAGCGGTATGCTCCGCTGCATTTGCGTGCTCGTAATCCCAGAATAACCATCCCGTCACTCGCACCCAGTGACCAAGCAGTGTCTGGTGGAGCGTCTCCGTCGACCAATCCTCACCTCGCTCGGCTAGAAACTCGCGCCAACGCGGCGTCACCTCCACGATTATGCGCGCGGCTTCGCTGATTTTGGTCGAGTCTGCAACAAGCGCGATATGTGTGTCCATGAACGCCGGATCCGTGGCCTCGCAATTCACGGTTTCCCTCGAGCCGCGCTTGACCTCGACGACGTAGCCGACGATCGATGCGCCGCGCGCCCCGCTCCAGCGGTCCGCGTCGTAACCAGGCTCCATGATCGCGGGCAGCGTGGCGCTCGAGTCGATGTCGGCGGCCTGCGGGTGCGTCGTACGATTCTTCTCGCGGTTCGACTCCTGGCGATGCACGACAGTCGCCACACCTTCAAGCGGGCAGCCGTGAAAGACTTCGGGTGGACCGGCGGTGTCGGGAACGGCCTTTTGGGTCACCTCGGGTTTCTGCGCGGCAGCAGGCGCCGCTGCAAGCACCAAGGCACAAGCGCCGATCCATGTTCGCATGAAGGCTAATGTGCATGAACGGGGTGTCGTGCGCGACGATTTGACACCGCATTACGACACTCGACTGCTCATGCTGTGTGGTGCCCCCTTGCATTCCTCGCGCCGAGCCGAGCACACTATGGGCATGCCGCAGACCGCGCACCACTGGACCCCTGATGAGGTGCGGGCGCTCCCCGCCGGCGCTACGAGGTCATTGCCGGCGAGCTGCTCGTGACCCCGGCGCGGGCTTCCCGCATCAAGAGGGCGTCGTGCTGGTGGTCGAGGCACTGCGCGAGTACCTCCAGCGAACCAAGGCAGGCCATGCGGCGATCTCCCCGGCGGACCTGACGCCCGAACCCGGCGCGCTCGTGCAACCCGATGCCTTCGTGGTGGGCCTCGTCGCCGGCGTGCCGGAGTATTGGATCATCGATCTCGAGGCTCGGCTCGTCGAGCGCTGGCGGCCAGGCGACGAGCGGCCGGAGATCCTGACGGAGCAGGAAATCGCCCCGCTCACGATCGACTTGGCGGCGTTTTTCGGACGGGTCTTCGATAGCGCGCCTTAAGGGCGGACTGACCACAAGATGATACAGCGAAGTGATCCTCAGTCATCCGAATTGCGATAACCGCCCCCTTTCATCCAACTCGGCACTGTCGGCGTGGACACAGGCGCCGCCTTGGGAGCGACTCGCTGGGGGGGGGCCGGCTTCGACGCCGGAGTCGAGGCAGGAGATTTGAAGCTCGCCAGATTTCTGAGAATGCTGTCGAGATTGCTGACCTTCATCGGAGGCTGCTGCAGCATGGCCGCCATGGCAGCGGCGAGGTGGTCGATCTGCGCCGATCCGATACGACGGAGTTGTTGCCAAATCTCCGATCGCCCCACCTGCTGAAAATCTTCGCGCACGAAGATCAGGTTGTCGCCGGTATGAAAACGTTCCCATAGGCTGGCATCCTGCTCCAGCGCCGCCAGCGATACATAGATGACGAGCGCTGAAAACCGATCAAGCTCCGGCCCGTAGTCTTGCTCGCTCCGTTCGGGATGCTGGTAGGCACGGTGGCCAGTTTCCGTGGCGTGGCGGCCCTTCAAGGCCGGCACCCACATGCCGTCGTAGTCAACCAACTGAAACGATCCGCCGCGCACCAGGATATTGCCCTGCTGCAAATCGCCGTGCGCGACCCGAGCGGCTTCGAGGTCGCGAACGAGATTCACCCATTTTGCCCGCAATGTCGCGAGCACCCAGGGAAAGCGGAGCTGCTTCTCGATATGACTGTGCAGCAGGTCGCCCTCCGCCCACTGCATTTTGACGATCGGGAACCACTTGGAGCCGATTTGGATGCCCTGCTTGAGAAACCGAAAATCAACGTCGTAGCGCAGGCTGACCTTGTGAAGATGTCTGGAAATCGCCTCATACCGTTCGGCATGGTCGCTGATGGGGCGCAGGAAGCAGCGAATCGCCCAGGTCTTCCTGAATGAGAAGAACCCGCCCGGTTTCGTGCCTTTGTAGACCACGGCGTTGGCCCCGGTGGCCGGCTTGGGCATCCCGAACCGATCGAGCTCGAGGGTGACCGCTCGTAATCCTGAGTCAGCAAAAGCCTTCTGCGGGTGCTGAACCGCCTCATGGTATTCGGTCAGGTCCGGCCAGGCGCCCATCGCTATCGCTCCTTCGCTGCAACCGGTGAATCGTGATGAATCACGCGGACCAGGGTAAAGTCGTCGTTCCGCAACCCATGCTTGCGGCCGTAAGCGACCATCGCCGCAAAGCTTTCTGGCGTACCCAGCTTCCGGTACAGCCACTTCCACAATGGTCGCCCGTTTTCATGCTGTTTCAGCAGCCAGGCGGCCACCGCATCGGTGGCGAGCAGCAACATGTCTCCATCGCGCAGGCTGCCCTTGCTGATTTGGATCCGTTCGTGCGGTGGCTCGCCGTTCGACCTGGAGCCGATCAGATACGGGCTCATGGTGAATTGCGAAGATTTCTCCAAGGGGAAGGCTTTGAGCACCCGCATCCTTTTACCGACGTCATCGACCTGCATGAGGCAACAGTCACCAACGGCCAGTGCCGTCCACCGGTTGTTGTGAGCGTCAATCTGGACACCGAGGAAAGCCGCGAACGCGCCCTGCTCGGCCTTTTCGCTGGCGAACCAGGGGAGCGGCCGGCCCGCCAATCTTTGCCGCCAGAGGCGGCGCGCGGCCGCAAGCCGCTCAAAGAACTCTGCCCCGGTGACCTCACTGCGCACATAGCTTTCGGCCACAAGCACCGCCCAGAGCTTGGCGAAACTGCTTTCGGTGGCGCCATCGGCCACCGCCACGCGGATGCCGCCCGTGGGGGGGGTGCGAGTTTGCCGCAGCGCCCATGCATCCTCGTACTCCTCAGCACTGTTGCCCGATTTTGGGCAGCTGAAGACCTTGATGTCGCACTCGTTGGCTGCCTCGGCGTGGTTCACTGCAGGAGCTGCCAACTGGTGCTCAGCGCAGGCGCACATTCGCCGGCCGCGTGCCGATATCGAGAAAATGGATGACGTGCAACGGTTGCGCGTTGAAGATGAATCCGCGCGAGTTTTCCGCGGCCGGCAAACCCAGCTCCGTCGCGCGTGCAACCATGAACGGTGTGAGCGTCGATGAGGCGTCAAAGAGCGCCTTGGCATGCTGATCCGGAAGTTTGCTGGCGTCGCCCGGCAATTCGATCGATGGCCCGGCCGTCGACGAAAGATGGATGTTGAAGAGCAAAGCCGAACCGTCCTCGCCGCTGACCGCCGTCAAGGGACGCGCCGCGGCAACGAGATCGCCATCCGTTGCCTCGCCGTCGGTGATGTTGATGACGATCGGTGGAAATCCCTGCGGATGCTCCTGGCACCACGTCGCGACAATCTTGGTTGCGTCCTTGAGCGCGGCGCACATCGGAGTGCCCCCTTTCCCATAGGGGTCGAACCAGACTGGGAATTTCACAGTTTGTTCCATCACTCCGCCGGCGCCATCGTCCGATTGCTTGGTTCGCTCTTCGATGCGCAACGGCTTGCCGGCCAATTCACTGATCGGTACCAACGAGCGCCCGCTCAGTTCACCGCCGAGCGCCGGTTTACAGCTGTCCTCGCTGTAGCCCAGCACACCGACATGAAAGTAGTCGTAAATGGAGTCCGATTTGGCGCAACGGATGGACAGATTATGAATAAGCTTGTTGAGGATGGTCGCCAGCTCCTCGGCCTTCTTTTTGCCATTTCCGCCGGCAAAAGGGTCCTCCATCGACTCGGACTGGTCGACCAGAAACAGGAAACAGCCCGGGTTCTTACGACTGATTTCGGCCTGGTATGGCATGGTTTTCTCCACTCTTGGTAATCATGTTCGTTCTTGGGGGGCGCCGCTGACCGGATCAGTGAGGCCCTGCAGCTTGTTCGTCCGGGCCAAAGCAGGCTGTGACTGTTGTCACCTACTGATGGGGCGCAGCGCTGTCGCAATGACTTGCACGTATGACCCGTTTCCCCCGAGGAGCCCTGAGCGCAACATAGGTCTGAACTGACCAATTCGTCGAATCACTGCTGAGCACTCCCGTGGTTATGCCAGGCTGCTGGCCGAAGTTGAACGGATAGTCGGGGATCGCGAGTCTTAGACTTGTTGGCGTAGAGATTAGCTTCGACGAGGTAACTGATGATTGAGCCGGGCGCGACGAGTCTGCTCGCAGTGAAGAAGATCTTCCGTGGACTAGAATCCTGCGTGACCTGCACTTGATAGCGTACCCCCACAATATCGGTCACGGTTGACGGATCACCGGGTTGAACCCGCCAAGGCCGTTCACTACCGCACCCCTAACCGTGAGCGTGGCGCCCGCTGACTGACGCTCCCAGCGACGTTGCTCACAGTAACTGTGAAGAGAGCACCGCTGTCAGGGCGAGCTACGCTAATAATCTGATACGTCGAAGCATGACCTTGGGGAATCGGCGTTCCGTCGCGGCTCCACTGGTAACTGAGGGGCGCAGTTCCGACAGCGGAGAACGTGAAGGTTGCGGTCGAGTCCACATGAACTGTTTGGTCCTACGGCTGGCTGCTGATCGAGGGTGCCACTGCCGGTTGCGTCGGTGCCTGACCGCCAGCGCCAGTACAAGATGAAGCGAGGAACGCCCATACTAGAATCCGAAGCAGCTTACTCATCCCACCTCGCAAGCTCAGAACGGAGAAGAACTCCGACCAAATGTGCATGAACGGGGTGTCGTGCGGGATGATTTGATACCCAATTACGACACTCGACTGCTCATGCTGCGTGGTGTCCACTTGCCACCCGCCCGCCGAGCCGAGCACAATATGAGTATGCCCGAGACCGCTGAACGCTGGACCGCGTCCATGGTCCGCGCGCTTCCCGACGACAGCAACCGCTATGAGGTCGTTGACGGGGAGCTGTTCGTGACGCCAGCCCCATCCTGGCCGCATCAGCGGGTCGTGGGTGGGCTCTTCAGGCATCTGGCCAACTACTTGCACGGCCAGAGTTGGGGCGAGGTCCTGATATCTCCCGCCGACATCTCGTTCCACGAGGACATGCTCGTCCAGCCCGATCTTTTCGTTGTACCAATAGGATCGGACGGGCGGCGACCAGGACAATGGGCTGACGTTGGTGCGCTGCTCCTGGCGATCGAGGTCCTTTCGCCATCGACGGCGCGCGCCGATCGGCAGGTAAAACGCCGGCTCTATCAGCGCGAAGCTGTGGGAGAGTATTGGGTCGTCGATCCCGACGCGCGGGTCGTGGAGCGGTGGCGGCCGCAGGACGACCGGCCCGAAATCGTGACCGACGCGCTGACGTGGCATCCCGAGCCGTCCGCGGCGCCGTTCGAGCTCGATCTGCCGGCGGTTTTCGACGAGGTGCTACGCAATCGTTGAGGTCACTTCCCAGCTTAAAAGCAGGTCCTTCGCTCAACGCGCTTCGCGTTTCGAGTTACACCTCAGGTCTCCGTGGGTCGGAGCCAGCGCACGTGACGCAACGGCCGGACTCCAGCACGAAATGCTGAGCACAGGCGGTCTTGCCGCACACAGGACAGGCGCTCACCTCGTCGGACGCGAAGACCGCCTCCGGCTCTGCCACGCACGTCGCGCGGTGTCCTTCGCAGACCAGTCGGCCCGAACCGTCGGCCCGGCGCAGATGCCTGGAGCACTGAATCTCTCCGTCCACGGCACACACGGCCTGGTGCTCGGTGCAGACCGATCGGCCGCAGCTCGCGCACTGCGCCACCTCGTCCACGCCCACGGGCTCGTTGGTACCGCCTTCGCAATGGCGCACGCACGCCGAGCACAAGCGACGGCTCCCCTTGGGCGCGTCCGCGCGACTCTGCTCCGCATGACGGTTGCACACCGTCCGGCCGCAACTGCCGCAGGCCTCGAGACACGCGGAACACGCGGGATGATCGCCCCCCTCCTCCGCGCAAATGCCTTCATGCGTCGTGCAGTGCGGCATGCGGCACGACGAGCACACACGCGCGTGCTGCTCGCAGGCGGGCTGCTCGTCCACGCGGCAGGCGGCGATGCCGTGATCTGAGCAGAAGTCCGACGCGCACACCGAACAGTGCATGGAGCACGACTCACAGGCGCAGTGGCCGCGCTCATCCTCCTCGTGCACGCAGACCACCAGCTCCGCCGGCGGACGGCCGCACTTCGGGCAGGCGAGAATCCACGCCGCCGATCCGGCGATCGGCCGCTGTGCCGCGAACCGGGCGCGCACGCCGCGCGCGGCCCGGATTTCCCACTCGACGCGCTGCATCAGAACCTGCGCGTGGGCGAGCTGGAGCGGATGCACGATCGCCATCACCTGATGGCGGCGCACCTCCTCGGCGCGCCGCCGCTTGTGCAACGCGGTGATGGTGCGCACGTCGTCGGTAGCGATCGAGCCGCTCCAGCTCCGCGGCGACGCCCTGTTCAGCGCCCGCCTGCCGCGCGGCGACCCGCTCGGCGCTCCGTTCCCGCAGATCGCCCAGTAGCAGCTGGAGGATTTCCGCCGGAGCACGCGCGGGGACCGCCGTGGCATCAGGAACGTCGCCGGGATCGGCCGGCGCAATGCGTCGCGCCTCCAGATCGGCGAACAGTGCGGTCACCTGGTCGTCCGCGCGCGCGCCGGTGGCGAGATCGATGACGGCGCTCTCGATCACTGTTTCCTCGACCACCGCGCCGGCGCGCAGCACAATTCGGGCGAGCAGCCGTCCGACCGTATGCGTGGCCAAGGCGGATTTGCGACGCCGGGCCGTGCCATCGCGTACCGGGACTGTAAGCTGGGTATTCGGCGTCCTCCGGCGTCCTTCGGCGTCCTTCGGCGGCATGATGCCCAGCGACAGCTGGCCCGCCCGCGTACGAATGGCCTCGAGCAGAGCGCCTAGGAACGGACTGCCGAGCACCGCCATTTCGGCGTCGGGATCGCGTTCCAGGGCCTCGAGCGACAGCGCCACGCGCACCGTCGCGCGGTCGCCGAAGTGCGCACGCTCGGAGAGCGGCAGCTTCAGCTCGTACAGATCGGCGCCGCGCGGGAGCAGCTTCACTTTGGCGAGCTTGCAATACCGTTCCAAGAGCGGCCACATTCGGCTGTCGGCCCTCACCTCTTGGACCGTTTTGCGTGCCCGCGCACGCCGGACCGTCACGCGGCTTCCACGGAGATGTCGACCAATGCCAGCGGGAGGCGCTCGACCTGCGCCACGAGCATGATGGCGCGTCCCGAGCTGGTCAGGCCCGTGAGTCGCACTAGGCCGCCGTACTCGGGATGACTGCCCGCGGGGTGGGGCTGCGTGGTGGTGATGCCGCCGATCGGCTCGATGGATTCGAGCGCTTCGAGCAGCTCGGTGACCTGCACGCCGAGCCGTTGGCGCTTGGCCTCCCATCCCGCGGCCTTCACGAGGTGGCTCGTGCCCAGACCGAGCCGCAGCCGCGCCGGAACGGAGAGCTCATCGAATCGGCGCTCGAGCCGCGTGGCGTTGTCGTCCGGCGCGATGAGGGAGTTCAGCTGCTCCTGTGCCTGGCCAGCCGCGCTGCTCCGTTCGAGATCGAGGCCCAGCGTCTCCACGCGGCGCGCGAAGTCGTCGTCGTTTTCGGCCGCCAGCCACTCGTCCGCGAGCCGCACCTCGAACTTCTGCGCGCCGCCGAACTCGCCGAGGATCAGGTCCAGCTCGCCCACGACCAGCTCGAAGAGTTTGATCTTCTTGTCGAGCAGCTGGAGGATGTAGGACTCGATGGTGCCGGCCGCGGCCAGGTTCACGATGTGGACCTCGCGCCTTTGCCCGATGCGGTGCACCCTGCCGATGCGCTGCTCGACCACCATGGGATTCCACGGCAGATCGTAGTTCACGAGCACGTTACAGATCTGCAGATTGCGCCCTTCGCTGCCCGCGCGCGTGGCGATCAGGACGCTGCGCTCGTCCTCGTGGAACGCCCGAATCCG
>QHTW01000107.1 GCA_003220955.1 Gemmatimonadota bacterium
TGTGGGGCGACATGGCGCGCAAGGGGTTCGGCAAGGCGAGCGTCGCCGCGCTGATCGCGCTGTGTTGCGCGACGCCATGTCTGGGCCAGCGTGTGCGCGTCAATGCCTGGAGCTCTTACGAGGCCGTCGAGAACAGTCAGGACTGGTCGACGCTCGGTGCGCAACTCACGCTGGCGTCCGCGCGCGGGCATGCCGGCTGGGTGGCGGCCGAAGTGCTGGGCCGGTTTGGAGCAACAGATGTGACGGAGCGCATCGGGGCCGTCGTACATCCCACACAGCGGCTGTGGCTCACGGCGGAGGCGGGCACGTCGCGGCGTCCCGTGTTCTCACCCCTGAACACGTGGGAGACCGACGTCAGCGGCTTGGTCGCGGCGCGCACGTCCGTCGGACTCGGGGTTAGGCGGTGGAACTACGCCGTGGGTCCGGTGGACGTGTTGATGCCGCACTTCACGGCCGAGACGCGCCGCATGTCGTGGAGCGTGCGCGTGTTCATCTCGCGCAATCCGTCGAAGCGGACCGACACGGCCGCCTCGCTCCGCGCCACGCGTGCCGTCTCCCGGCGCACCACGATCTCATTGCTCGGCGCGGGGGGCCGCGAGAGTTATCTCGTTGCCGGCGTCGTTCAATCCCTGAAGACGCTGTCGGGCGTGGCCGGCATCCGCTACAACGCGGCCGGCGGGACGACGCTGCGGCTGGACGTGAGCGTCATTCGCTCACGTCCAATTCTGTCACGGAGCGGGCTGTCGATCGGTGTAGAACGCGTGCTGTAGTACGACGGGCGCGTGATGGTGGTCACAAGGTGACTGAGGCTCTTGCATTCCCACCCTTCTCTCAAGGCCTTAGAGCATGCGTAGACTCGCGACAGCACTGACCGGCTTGGTTGCCTTGGTCCACTTGTCCTGCTCTGATGCTTCGGGACCTGGAGATCAAGCGAACAACCGTATTTCCATCACCAACAATGCGAGCACATTGCTGTCGCGCGTCACCTATCTGGACACCGCGGTTCCGATCGACAGCGCGCACGTCGGGTATCCCACCGCCCCCGTGCCATTCGCATCGGCAGCGGTGAGCCGGAGCAGCGCGGCGAGCCAGGCGTTCAATCTGCAGCTCAAAGCGGAAGTCGCGCCGCCTTCTATCGGTGGGCAGGTCCTGCAGGCGACCTCCGTGTCCATCGTCGGAAATCTCGCGGTGGTGAGCTACAACATGGTCGGGAATCCCTATCTCGGCGGCGTGGACGTCATCGACATCACCAACAAGAACCACCCCGTTCTTACGTCCGAGGCGCTGTTTCAGAACACCGACGTCAGTGCCGTGACGACATCAGGAGTCAACGTCTATCTCGCCGAAGCCACGGGCGATACGGGATTCGCGGCTCCCGCGGTATTCGAGGTCGTGAAGCTCGTCGGTAACCAGCTCGTGCTCACCGGCAATACCCGCACGGGTTTGAGCAGCTTCGCGGCGACCAGCGTCGCGTACGGCACGAGCGTCTACGCGACCTCCGGCGACGCGGGCAGCCTCTTTGTGATCGATCCGACGCTCTTCACCGTCACGAGCTCGATCCCCTTGCACGATGCGCGCTGGGTTGCCGTCGGCGGCGGCAAGGTTGCCGTGGTGCAGGGGACTCCAGGCACGCTGGACGTTTACACCGAGAGCAACATGAGCGTGGTCGGCTCGTGGCCGTTCAGGGGCGCCGATATCGCGGAATCTAAGTCGCAGCTCGAGCTGGTCGGCGGCAAGGCGTTCATTGCCGCGGGGGACAGCGGCGTTCAGGTGCTCAGCGCGTCGACCGGTCTCAAGGTCGGCTCCGTGCCGCGGCCCAACCCCGACTCACTGGGGCTGAGTCCGTCGGTGGTCGTCACGAACGCGGTCGCGATCGATCAAGACCTCATGTTCATCTCGAACGGCGAGGCAGGCGTCTATCTGGCGCAAGGGAGCCAGGCGTTTTCGACAACTGGTTCCGAGACGCAACAGACCATCACGATGCGCGGCAAGCTCCGCTTCGGAAATCTCCAGTCTGTCAACCACGTTGCTCTGCAGTCCGGCCTACTGATTATCGCGGCTGGCCTGGGCGGGCTGAAGATCGTTCAGGTCAACTAGCGCCTCACCACGCTGCGGTGACGCACTTCACGTTGCCGCGGTCCCACAGCCACACCTCTTAACGCACCGGTCCTGGACGCGTCTCAAGCAGGACTCACAACCCTTTCGAGGACGAGGCTATGAAGAACCGCACACTGATCGCCGCGTTGCTGGCTCTGGCGCTCGGCATTCCGGCCGCCGTGAATGCCCAGCAACCCAGCGATACCACGGCAGACAGGCACGAGGTGCGTCGCGACCGGCGCGAGCTACGCCACGACCGGCGTGATACTCGCCAGGACCGACGTGACATTCGGCAGGACCAGCGTCAGCGCCGGCAGGAGATCAGAGAGGGTGACACGACCGCGGCGCGGCAGGAAACGCGCGACATCCGGCAGGACAAGCGCGGTCTCCGCAGCGACCGGCGCGATCGTCGGTCGGACCGGCGTGATGTGCGGCACGACCGCCGTGATCTCCGCAGAGATCGTCACGACAGCACGACCGCCAAACCGACGAATCCGTAACCACCGATTCCGACGTAGGGGCGCAGCATGCTGCGCCCCTACTGTTTTCTAAATCTCGCGCCTACACGCGAAGCTGTGGATGCTCGAGCAACCGACGAGGCAGCATCGGATGCGTCCGCCACACTTGCCACCCCATCGCAAGCACCGCCAGGACATTCGCAACGGCCACCGACCACCACCCGACCGTCCCCAAGACCCACTGCGCCGCTACCCCGATTGTCGCCAGGACGAGTCCCTCGAGCAGGATCGCGGTGAGTAGCACGAGCAGGGCCATGGCGGGGACCCGCTCCACCTCCTCCGCCAGCGCGACAAATACAATTCCGGCGATGACGAACGCAGTGACGTGGACGACGGTGTAGGCGGCGACCAAGCCGAAGGTCGCGACGATCTCTCCGGGTCCGGCCGCACCGAGCAACAGTGCAGAACCGAGCGCCGCCGGCGTGCGCAAAGGAGCGCCGCTGGCGAGATCCAGCAGGAAGAACCAAACCGCCACGACGGCGGCTCCAATGAGCCCGTTGACGACGCCACGCACCAGCGCGGGGTGATTCCGCAGTGCAGCAAGGCCGACGGGGCGCGGATCGTGTTCGGCGTAATGTAAGTAGGACATCAGCACCAGGCCGGCGGCGATGTTCGCCCCAACGACGTGCGGCCACGCGACAACGCCGAGGTGTGGGGCATGCAAGAGGAGCAGCCCCACATAAAATGTCACTTCCTGAAGCAGCAATCCAAACACCAAGCCGAGGAGGAGACGTGGGGGCGCTGTAAACGCCGCGCTGATCCACGCCATCATTACTCCCAAGATCGCGAAGACCCCGAAGTGCAGCACCGTGTAGGCGGTGATGAGGCGGAAAGTCGCCTGGGAGAACTCGCGATTCAGCAGAACGCCGGCGAGCAGCGTGGGGGTTCGGAATGGATGACCGGCCACGGTATCTGCGACCAGGAACCACAGCGCGACAACGAGTCCGGCGAGGAGTCCACCGATCACACCGTGGACGATCACTGCTTGTGCGGGTCGCCTCATGTCCGACCTCGCGAAAAGGGGCTTCTGACAACATGGCGACGCTGGGAGCGCCTGTCTACCGGCGGGGCGGACTCCGCATTGCGACCGCGACGCGCTCTGCCTCTCGCATCACGCGCAGCGTATTCACTCCGGCCAGCTTCTTCACGTCCGTTTCCGCCCAGCCGCGCCGCAGCAGCTCAGCGATCAAATCGGGCAACTTCGAGACGTCCTCCAGGCCCACGGGAACTTCGGTGATCCCGTCGAAGTCGGAGCCGAGTCCGACGCAATCGATCCCGGCGACCTGGCGGATATGCTCGATGTGATCGGCGACCTGCTGCAACGTCGCCTGAGGGGCACGGGAGGGGGCATTCCACGCTTTCAGCGAATCGGCCCGTGTCGCTGAATCAGCGCCCGCGGCGCGCAGCGCCTCCAACCACGCGTTCACGCTGTCGCCGTAGACGCGAACTGCCTCGGAAACAAAGCCGGGATTGAAATTCACCATCACCACCCCGCGGTTCGTGGCAACGAGCTTCAAAATCGAATCGGGAACGTCGCGTGCGTGATTGGTGAGGGCACGTGCCGAGGAGTGCGAGAAAATGACCGGCGCCCGCGACGTGTGCAGGGCGTCTGACATCGTCTGGTCGTTCACATGCGACAGGTCGACCAGCATCCCCAGGCGATTCATCTCGAGCACGACTTGCTTGCCGAAGGCCGACAGGCCACGGTGCGCGGTATCGGTGGAGGCGACGGCCCAATCGAGGCTCCGCCAGTGCGTCAGCGTCATGTAGCGCGTGCCGAGCGCGGAAAACATCCGCAGCGCACCCAGGGAGTTCTCGATGGCGTGGCCGCCCTCGATCCCGATCAAGCAGGAGATCTTGCCCGCCGCGAAGTTGCGCTGCACGTCGGCGGCCGTGTACGCCATCGCCATGCTGCGCGAATTCCTGGCGCACAGCCGATGGATGAGGTCGATCTGCTCGAGCGCATAGACGGCGGGATGCGGGCCGGAATCCATCGTCGTCGACGGGACGTACGCCGCCCAGAATTGACCGCCCGCATGCCCGCTGCGCAGACGCGGGATGTCCGTCATCAGTTTGGGCTGGCTTACGGCGAAGTTGACGGAATCGAGACCGCCCCGCTCGCGAATGGCATCGGGGATGTCGTTGTGACCGTCGATGAGGGGCAGCGTGCGGAGGATGCGAATGGCCTCGGCTCGATAGTCTTGGGCGGTTAAGCGGTTGGGCGGTTGAGCGGTTAGTAAGATGGTCACGCCAAGAGTTCGAACCGCCAAACCGCCCAACCGCCTAACCGAGTTCATCAGTCTCACCGCGTTCGAGGAGCCCAAAAGCTAGATTACGTCCTGTCCATGAGCAACGAATCCAAGGTCAAGATCGCGCTCAGCGTCAACGGGGAGCCCGCGGAAGTGGCGTTCGCGCCGCACAAGACGCTCCTCGAAGTGCTGCGCGAGGACCTGGGCCTCACTGGGACGAAGCACGGCTGCGAATTAGGTGAGTGCGGCACATGTACCGTGCTGCTGGATGGAACAGCCGTTCTCTCGTGCCTGGTCCTCGGCGTCGCGTGTGAGGGACGCGCGGTGCGCACCGTCGAGGGGATGGCACAAAACGGACAGCTGCATCCGCTGCAGGAGACCTTCGCGGATCTCGGCGCCGCACAGTGCGGCTACTGTACCCCCGCGTTTCTGCTGGTGGCCGAGGCCTTGTTGGCCGCCAACCCTCACCCCACGCGTGACGAGATCAAGCACGCGCTGGCCGGCAACCTCTGCCGCTGCACCGGCTACATCAAGATCTATGAAGCCGTCGAGCTGGCCGCGGCGCGGATGCGGGGGGAAGTCGCACAGCCCACCCGGAAATCGTTGTATGGCCGATAAGCGTCGGATCATCGGCACAGCGCTGCGCAAGGTCGACGCCGTCGCAAAGGTGACCGGCGGGACGCGGTTCGCGGACGATCTGTCGTTTCCGCGCATGTTGTATTGCAAGCTGCTGCGCAGCACGCAGCCGCACGCCAAAATCGTCTCGGTCGACACGACGGCGGCACGGCAACTCGATGGCGTGCACGCTGTCCTGACCGGACAAGATCTCCCGATTCCGTTTGGTATCCTGCCCGTCTCTCAGGACGAGCATGCGCTCTGCCTCGACAAGGTCCGGTTTATCGGCGATCCGGTAGCGGCCGTCGCGGCGACCAGCGAGGAGACCGCGACCGCCGCACTCGATCGCATCAAAGTCGCCTACGAACCGCTGCAGGCGTTC
>QHTW01000108.1 GCA_003220955.1 Gemmatimonadota bacterium
GATTCCATGGGTGTTCGCGTGGACGCAGAGCCGCCATCTGCTGCCGGGGTGGTACGGCTTGGGCACGGCGCTGGAGCGTGCGGCGGAGCGCCACGGCATGGCGGCACTCGGCGAGATGCTGCGCGACTGGCCGTTCCTGCGGGCGCTGATCGACGACGTCGAAATGGTGCTGGGCACGGCGGATTTCTCCATCGCGGCGCGCTACGCCGGCCTAGCTGGTGAGTTTGGTGAACACTACTTCCCCGTCATTCGCGCCGAGTTCGATCGCACCGTAGCGCAGGTGCTGGCGCTGAAGCATGAGAACGCGCTGCTCGACTCCGATCCGGCGCTCCAGCGGTCGATTCTGTTACGCAATCCGTATGTCGATCCAATGAGTCTGTTACAGATCGATCTGCTGCAGCGCTGGCGCGCCGCCGGGCGGCCGGACGACGATGTCTTCCGGGCGCTGACGGCAAGCGTCCGTGGCATTGCGCAAGGGTTGCAGAGCACGGGCTGAAAGGTTTAACGTCGTTCCATGACACAACCGATGACATTGGGTGAGTTGAAGCGGACGGAGTGGGCGGCCCCGGCACGTCGGCAACGCACCGTCAAAGATGAGATGCGGGAGAACCTGATCTGCCTGCTCGAGAACGGCTCGCCGCTGTTTCCGGGCATCGTGGGATACGAGGAGACCGTTCTGCCGCAGCTCGTGAACGCGATCCTCTCGCGCCACAACTTCATTCTGCTGGGCCTGCGCGGGCAGGCGAAAAGCCGGATCCTGCGCCAGCTCGTCACGCTGCTCAACGAAGAGATTCCCATCCTCGCCGGGAGCGAAGTCAACGACGATCCGTTCGAGCCGATTTCCAAGTACGGCCGGGAGCTCATCGCCGAGCGGGGCGACAGCACGCCGATCGCGTGGCTGCCGCGCGAGCTGCGCTTCGTCGAGAAGCTGGCAACGCCGGACGTCACGATCGCCGACATCATCGGCGACGTCGATCCGATCAAGGCGGCCCGCGGCGGGCATCTCCTCTCCGACGAGCTGACGATGCATTTCGGGCTCCTGCCTCGCGCCAATCGCGGCATCTTCGCGATCAACGAGCTGCCCAGGTGGGACTGTTCAACATCATGCAGGAAGGCGACGTGCAGATAAAAGGCTATCCGGTCCGGTTGAACCTGGACGTGGCGCTGGTCTTTACGGCGAATCCCGAAGACTACACCGCGCGCGGCAAGATCATCACGCCCCTCAAGGACCGCATCGGATCCGAGATCACGACGCACTACCCGCTGACCGTCGAGCTGGGCACCGCGATCACGGAACAGGAGGCCTGGATCGACCGAAATGGCGGGGGCGGTCGCGCCATCCGCATTCCCGACTTCATGGCCGAGCTGATCGAGCGGATCGCGTTCGAAGCGCGAGAGGACAAACGCGTGGACCGGCGCAGCGGCGTATCGCAGCGCCTGCCGATCAGCGTGCTCGACAACGTGCTGTCGAACGCGGAGCGCCGCAGCATCATCACGAAGGAGAAGGCGGTGGTCCCCCGCATCTCTGATGTGTACGCAGCATTGCCGGCCATCACCGGCAAGCTCGAGCTCGAGTACGAAGGCGAGCTTCAGGGCTCGGAGACGATCGCCAAGGATCTGATCCGGCGCGCCGCGGGCCGCACGTTCGAGGGACGCGTCGGCGGGGCAAACGTCGACGACATCGTCCACTGGTTCGACGAGGGCGGCGCGCTCAAGGTCACGCCGGAGGAGCGCTCCGAGGCGCTGTTGAAGGGCTTTACCGTCGTCCCCGGTCTGCTCGATCTGATCGATCAGGTCGGGCTCGCCGGCAAGAAGGATCCCGCCACACTGGTGTCGGCATGCGAGCTGGTGCTCGAAGGACTCGTCGCCGAGAAACGAATCGCGCGCAGTGACGAGCTCGGGTACGTGCGCGCGCGCTCGGAGCAGAAGCCGCCCTTCGGAAAAGGACCCACCGGACCTGGAACAGGACCCAATCTGTTCACGTAGTCCTCATCTCCTTCACATACCGGAGTCGCCATGGGCGAGCTAGTCTTTGGTCTCGTACTCCTCGCGGTTGCTTTCTTCCTCCGCCTTGGCGCCGCCACCGTGCGTGGTGAGACGACCGGTGGCCGCTCGATCGGCGGCATCCTGCGCATCCTCAGCTATGCCGCGCTCGCCGTCGGGGTGATCACGCTCCTCGGCTCCACGACCGTGGTGATCAACGCCGGCGAGGTCGGCGTGCGGCATGCGTTCGGCACCGTCGATCCGAAGCCATTGCTCCCCGGGATCCGGCTCGTGACGCCCTGGTCGTCGATCGAACGCTTTACGACCCGCGAAGAGCAGTATCCCTTCTCCGGAGAGCAGGTCGAGGAGATCGCGGCGCTCTCCAGTGAGCAGATGGGCATGACGGTGGACGTGGGTCTGCGCTGGCAGATCGATCCCCAGCAGGCGTCACGGATCTACACGGAAATCGGCATCGAGGACCAGATCCACAGCGCCGTCCGCAACGCCATCCGCAAAGGCGTGCGGGACGGCATGGTGCAATACTCGATCAACGACATCTCCAAACGCACGCAGATCGCCCGAACCATGGAAGCGCTGGTCGACTCTGCGCTCGTCACGCAGCCGCGGGCGGGTGGACCGCCGTTCCGCATCGCGACGGTGACCGCGTTCTTCCTGCGGGACCTCCAGCCGCCGGCGCAGGTCGTCCAGGCGATCAACAACAAGATCGCGCAGGAGCAGCAGGTCGAGACCGAGCGCCACCGCGTCGAGGTCGCGCGACTGCAAGCCGAGCAGCAGCGGCTGCTCAACACGACGCTCACGCCGGAGGCGCTCACGCGCCAGTACTTCGACGTGCTGCGCGAGCTGAAGTCGTCGAACAACCTCGTGATTCTGGTGCCAACGCAGGGCGGCATTCCGATGCTCAACATCGGAGATCTCCGACGCAATCTTCGCCAGCCGTAACGCCCCTCGTCACGATCACGCGCGAGTACGCCTCGGGCGGATCGGAGATCGCACGACTGGTCGTCGAGCGTCTCGGCGGCGGCTGGACGCTGATCGACAACGAATTCATCGATCAGGTGGCGCACCTGGCGGGCCTCTCGACCGACGAGGTCGCGCGGCGGGAAGAACGAGCGCCGGGGCTGCTCGAGCGGCTCGCGCGCACGCTTGCCGCCGCATCGCCGGAGATGTCGGTCACGACGGGCGGGTCGCCGCCGTCGGTCGAGACGGAAGAAGAAACGATCGTGCAGATGACCGAGCGCGTCATCGCGCAGGTGGCGGCCGAAGGGCGTGCGGTGCTGGTCGGCCGGGGCGCGCAAGCGGTGCTCGCGACACGCGCGAATGCGCTGCACGTCTACGTCGTCGCGCCCAAGCCGTTCCGCCGGAAAATCGCCATCGAACGGCTCGGCATCGACCCGGCGAACGTCGACAAGGTGCTGCAGGAGACCGACGAGTACCGCGATCAATACATCAAGACGCATTACGGCCGGGACCGGCGGGACCTCACGCAATACGACCTGGTGTTGAACGCGGAGCGGCTGGGATTCGAGGGGGCGGCAGACCTGATCGTCGCCGAGCTCACACGGCGCGGATGGACGGCTCAGCCACCCCCGCGATCGTAACGGCCAGCGCGACGATCACGCCGCCGGCCGCCAGCGTGGCCGGCGCGCCCGCGTGCTCGGCGACGAGCCCGAAGAGAAACGCGCCGAACGGCGCCATGCCCACGAACACAAAGGAATAGAATCCCATGATGCGCCCCCGGAGATGATCGGGCGCGGTGGTTTGCAGCAGGGTGTTCGCGAGCGAGTTGTTGACGATCATCGCGCAGCCCGCGAGGGCGAGGAGCAACATCGACAGCGCCAGCGCCCGAGACGCTGCGAAGAGAATGAGCAGGATTCCGAAGGTCGTGCCGCCCGCCAGCATCAGGCGTCCGCGCGCGCGAATGCGCGCGGACGCGAGCGCGATCCCCAACGCGCCGATCACCGCACCGATACCGATGGACGAGGTCAGGGCCCCGTACCCGGTCGCGCCGCGATGCAGTACGTCGCGCGCGAACACCGGCATCATGGCGATGTACGGAAAGCCGAACACACTGATCACGGCCGTGAGGATCATCAGCACTCGCAACCGCCGGTCGCCCCGCAGGTAGGCCAGCACCTCCCGGAATCCCGTCCACGCGGACGCTGCCCTGGCCGGCGGAGCGCGCGGCGGCAGTCGCATCAGCAGCAGGCCCGCGATGACTGCGATGTAGCTCACGCCGTTCAGGAAATAGCACCACGCGATCCCCACAGCGCCGATCAGGAGCCCCGCAATCGCGGGACCGATGACGCGCGCCCCGTTGAACAGCGACGAGTTCAGCGCGATCGCGTTCATCAAGTCGTCCTTGCCCACCATCTCCACGACGAACGACTGGCGCATCGGGATATCGAACGCGCTCGCGATGCCGAGGATCGTGGCGAGCAGCAACACCTGCCAGACGGCGACGACCCCGGTCCACACGAGGATCGCGACGGTGAGCGCCTCGAGCATGAAGGCGAGCTGCATGAAGATGATGAAGCGCCGCTTGTCCACGCGGTCGGCGATAACGCCGGCGTACAGACTGAACAGCAGGACGCCGAGCGAGCTGAGCGCCGCGGTGAGTCCGACGTAAAACGGCGAGTTGGTCAGCGTGAGGATCAGCCAGCCCTCCCCGACGTTCTGCATCCAGGTGCCGACGAGGGAAATTCCCTGACCGATGAAGAAGAGGCGGAAGTTGCGGTGGGCGAGTGCCCCGAATCCGTAGCGTCGCGCAGCTTCGGTCATTGCCCCCCAAATTAAGGAGTATGCGGCTCCGTGCTGACCTTGGCGTTTCCGGCATGTGCTAGATTAGCAATCGATGCGACATACCACTTACAGCCGCTACGTCGCCGGTCTGCTCGAGACGCTCAATCTGCAGGCGCTGCTCGATCAGCTCGCCGACTTTTTGTTGCAATCTGGGTTTGCCGGCGGCCCGTATTCGCATCCCTTCTGGGGCGAGTTCGGCGAGGAAGATCCCGACCGCTCCCTCGACGCGCTGCGCCAGGCGATTCTCCAGGCGCTGATGGATTCCGGTCAGCTCACGCCCGAAATGCTCGGCGCCCTGCGCGGCGAATCGACCGGCGACGCCCAGAAAGACGCCGAGCTGCAGAAACAGCTGGCCGATCTGCTCGATCAGATCGTGCAGAAGCTGATCGATGAGGGCTACCTCAACCTGCAGCAGGCGCCCAAGATGCCCGGCGCGCAGCAACCCGTCCTCGGTCCCGGCGGCATGGCAAAAGAGGCAGCCCAGCAGGTGCAGTTCAATCTCACCGATCGGGGCATCGATTTCCTCGGCTACCGGACGTTGAAGCATCTGCTCAGCAGCATTGGCAAGTCGAGCTTCGGGGCGCACGAGACCGAGCACCTCGCGACGGGAGTCGAGGCCGAGGCGGCGAGTAAGCGCTACGAGTACGGCGACACGCTCAATCTCGATGTCAACGCGACGCTCTCGCACGCGCTGAAACGCGAAGGCCTCGGCGTCCCGATCAACCTCGAGTACGACGATCTGATGGTCCACCAGGCCGAGTATCGCTCGTCATCGGCGACGGTGCTGATGCTCGACTGCTCGCATTCGATGATCCTGTACGGCGAAGATCGCTTCACACCGGCGAAGAAGGTGGCGCTCGCGCTCACCCATCTCATTCGCACGCAATTCCCGGGCGACACGTTGCGCGTCGTGTTGTTCCACGATACCGCCGAGGAGATCCCGATCGGCCAGCTCGCGCACGCGCAGGTGGGACCGTATCACACGAATACGACGGAAGGATTGAAGCTGGCGCGCCGCATCCTGATGGGACAGCGCAAGGACATGCGGCAGATCATTATGATCACGGACGGCAAGCCCTCGGCGCTGACGCAGCCCGATGGTCGGATCTACGTGAATTCGATGGGACTCGACCCGCACATCCTGCAGGCGACTTACCGTGAAGTCGCGCTGTGCCGCCGCAGCGGCATTCTGATCAACACCTTCATGCTGGCGCGTGACAGGAGCCTGGTCGAGTTCGTGAAGAAGGTCTCCGCGATCTGCCGCGGGAAAGCCTACTTCACGAACACAATGACGCTCGGCCAGTTCATTCTCATGGACTTCATGCGAAGGAAGACTCGGCGCGTCAGCTAGGAGGCCCAGGATCCTCCGCAACGATCACGCTCTGTGCCAACGAGCTGACGCCGAGTGCCGCTTCGCCTCCGAAGTACGCTTCTTC
>QHTW01000109.1 GCA_003220955.1 Gemmatimonadota bacterium
GAGAATGCCCCGGACGAGGTCCAGGAGCATAAAAAAGAAGCGCCCCGCGTGGCTGGCGCTGCGCAAGGACCACCGCCCGACATATCGCCGCAGGTCGAGGGCGGCGGTGAATGCTCTCATGGACCTGTATCTTGTGTGGCTATGACCTTCACGCGCAAGCTGTTAGCCTGGTACAAGCGTAACGCACGCGTCCTTCCGTGGCGCGAAACGCGCAATCCCTATGCCATCCTCGTGTCGGAGTTCATGCTGCAGCAAACACAGGTGAGCAGGGTGATGGACTACTATCCCCGGTTTTTGAAGCGCTTTCCCACTCTCGACGCGCTCGCGCGCTCGAAACCGAAGGCTGTGATGGAGGCCTGGGACGGCCTGGGCTACTACGCCCGGGCTCGGAATCTCCACAGGCTCGCTCGAGAAGTTACACGTCTGCACGACGGCACGTTGCCCGATAAACCAGAGGAGCTACGGACACTACCCGGTGTCGGGCAGTACACAGCCGGCGCGGTCGCGTGCTTCGCGTATGAGAAACCGGTACCCACCGTGGATACGAACGTCCGGAGAGTGCTGACTCGTGTCTTTGGCAATGCGAAAGTCGGAATGCGAAATGCGGAACTGTGGGAGCTGGCGTCCAGGCTCACACCGAGGCAAGGCAAACGCGCCTGGCGATTCAATCAGGCGCTGATGGAGCTCGGCGCGCTGGTCTGCACCCCCAGAAAACCGAAATGCCCCGAATGCCCGGTCAGGAGTGATTGTTTAGCAGTTCGCTCAGCGGAGCGAATTCGTAGCCCGCGTGCCGCCCATCCTCGATGATCCCCGGTAACGCGTGGGCCGTTTGCAGGCGATCCCCTTCCGGATCGTAGCCGTCGCCGTCATGTAAGAGCACAATCGCGCCCGGCCGCAGGCGTTTCCGCACGCGGCGCCGAATTTCCTCCACGCCGGGCTTCGCCGTGTCGAACACGCCAAAGGTCCACCCGAACACGGTGTAGCCAAGCTCGCGCGCGGCGGTACGCAGATACGGACTCCGATACCCATGCGGCGCCCGAAAAGCCCGCGGCCGCTGCCCCGTCGCCCATTCGATCGCGTTGTGTGCGACTTCGAGCTGATGCCGCAGCCGCGTTCGTCCCACAAGGTGGAGCTTCACATGATTGTGTGTGTGATTCCCCACCAAGTGACCTTCCCCCACGACCCGGCGCGCCAACTGCGGGAACCGCCGCACATGATCGCCCACCATGAAAAACGCCGCCGGCACGCGCTCCGCGGCGAGAGTGCCAAGGATCGCGTCGGTCGCCCGCTCGTTCGGACCGTCATCGAAAGTCAAATAGACGCGCCGCCAGCGTGGACCGCGCTCGATCGAGGGTCCGAAGATCAAATCGAGACCCATCATCCGGTCACCCGCCTGTACACCGCGAGCACGCGTTGCGCCACCGCGGGCCACGCGTGGCGCTCGGCAACCTTGCGGCCCTCGGCCATCATCACGTCGCGCCGCTCGGTATCCTCGATCAAGGCGTTCACGGCGTCGCCCCATGCGGCTGGTTCGCCGGGTGGGGCGAAGACGGCTTGCGACGGGCCGGCGAGATCGCGGAACGCGGGAATATCGGAGACCACGAGCGGTGTGCCGCACGCCATGGCCTCGAGCAGCGTCACACCAAACGACGCGCGTGTAGTCGGGCACAGATAGACATCAGAACCGCGATAGTACGCGGGCCGATCGCCGTTCGCATAGCCGGCGAAGTGCACGGACGGCCCGAGCCCCAGGCGACGCGCGGCGCGCTCCAGCCGCGAGCGCCACGGTCCATCGCCGACGACGGTCAAACGGGCATCGGGATGCCGCTCCAGAATGCGCGGCATCGCCGCGAGCACCGTGCCGAGGTCGTTGCGCGGCTCGATGCGTCCCAGCCAGAGAAGCTTCGGCGCGGACCGCTCCGATCGTCCCCGGCTTTCCCCCACCGTCAGGCCGGGACGGAAGAACGTCGTATCCACACCGTTGGGGATGATCTCCCAGCGGGCCGTGAGGTAGCGACTCATGGCGTCGCGCGCGACGTTGCTGACGGCGATCGTCGCGGCGTGGCGATCGAGCATGCGCTGCAGCGGCTTGCGCAAGATGCGGAGGCCGACCGAGCGCGGGAACCACGTGTGAAACGTGGCGACCACGGGAATCCCGGCTCGCCACGCGGCGCGGGGCGCCACAATGCCAAACGTGGGATTCAAACCGCCGTGGACGTGCACGATGTCGAAGCGCTCGGCGCGGAACAGTGCTTCCAACTGGCTGGTGAGACGCCACCCGACGGTTACTCGCGCGACGCCGCCATTCGCGTAGATGACGAGACTGTGACCAACCCGCCGCACATAGGGCGGATCGACGTGACCGTGCATACGCATGCGCGAGGTCACGATCGTCGCCCGATGGCCCAAACGCTCCAGCTCGCCGGCGAGGTGGTGCACATGCTCAGGCACGCCGCCGAGCTGCGGATAGTAGTCCTCCGCGACCAGGGCGATGCGCAGCGGCGTCACTTAGCCCGCTGGGCCAGGCGTTCCAGGGCCGACACGACCGCCGCGGGACGCTCTTCCTGCAGGTAGTGCCCGGCTCCGGGCTGGCTGTCCACCGCGAACGAAAGGATCGCGTGGTTCAGCAAGGCGACCTCCGAAGGTGGCACGTCGCCATCGTGGTGCGCGGTACCGACGACCAGGGTCACGGGACACGCGATTCCGCCGAGACGCGGTGCCAGCTTCGCCTGCTCGTGCGCGTGCGACATCGCGAGAAAGGCCCGCAGCGTCGCGTCGAAATCCCGCGCCTCACCCAGCGTGTAGCCCTGCACCACGCCGTCGGTCACCCATGATCGGTCGCCGGAAGATTCGAGTAACATGCCGCGAATCTTGCGGCGGATGAGGTTGATCCCACCGAACAGCTTGATCCACGGGACGTAGCGCATCGCGCTCCGGAACACCGGCGTGGTCGCCTCTTCGGTGGGCCCCCCTTCGAGGGACACGATGCCGCGCACGAGATCGGGTCTGTCGAGGGCGAGGCGGAAGGCCATCGCGGCGCCGAGCGAATGGGCGAGCACGAGCACGGGGCCGGAGCCCAGCGAATCGAGCACGGCAGCGAGTCGACGCGCCTGTGCGTCGAGCGAGTAATCGGCCTTGGCCGGCCGGCTCGAGAAGCCGGTGCCAAGTGGCTCGATGACAATCGGCCGGAACCCCTGGGCGGCGAGGAGCGGCAGGACCTTGCGGAAGGTAAAGGACGCACCGAACAGTCCCGGCACCAGCGCGACCGGCCGGCCGTCACCGGGCCAGGCTTCGACGTGCATCGTTTCCGCGGGGGCGACGACGACGTAGGGATGCTGCGGCCCGTCTCCAAGCATTACGGGATCTCGAGGCGCGCCGCACGCGACGCGACCGTGTTCAGGTCACCGCCCAGCGCGTCCATGTTGCGTTGAAAGCGGCAGTCGATGATGAGCAGTCCCGCGACGTACGCCGCAAGATTCACGATGAAGATGATCGAGAAGATGAGCGGATATGGGGCCCAGATTCCGAAGTAGAGTGCGAACCGCTTCACGCCGGGATCGAGGCGCGAGCGATCGACAACCGTCGTGAGCAGCAGCACCGCGACCGACGCGAGGAGCGCCAGCCGCAGCGACACCAGCCCTCCCCAGGCGCAGCCGAGGAAAATCGCGATCTCCGACGCGCGATCGAGCCACGTGTCCAGCCGATGCCCGGCTGCCGACACGAGCCCGAACTGCCGCGCGATGCCGCCGTCGAGCGCATCGAGGATTTGCCCGATGGCCATGAGCACCAGCGCCGGCACAACGCGGCCGGTCGCGAACACGGCGCCCGCACCAACGCTCACCCAAAACGCGGCCCAGGTCACCTGATCGGGCGAGAGCCCGAGCGTGACGTGCAGGAATCGCAGGACCGGGCGAATGCCGCGGTCTACAGCGGAGCCAAGAACAGGAGCAAATTCATACATAGCAACACCACGATGAGGATTGCTTCTTTCGCTTTATCAGAGACCCCGACGAGAAACCCCTGCGTCACGAGCGGCGAGTACGGATACCACGGCATCTTCTCGTAGCCGACGCTGTAGTCCATCGCGAGGTGAATGACGAAAAAGATCGCCGGAACCCACGTCCCCAGGAAGAAGCACAGCGGGAGGATCCACAGCAGCGCGACCGGCTCCTGCAGCGACGTCCGCCAGTAGTAACCCAATTGCCTCCTGCGTCCGATCGTGCGGAGATAAAACGGAGCTTTGATGACATGATCGAGATCGACCCCGACGCCGAAGACGTACGCCAGCACGACATCACTGCCTGTGAGCTTCAGGAGGCGCACGCCGAGTGTCGTCGCAAGCGCATGCGTGACGATCGTCATGTGGCCTGCTCACTCGCCGACGCGGGACTCGGCCCGACGATCAGCACGAGCAGCAATCCCGCGGCGATCCACGCGAAGTCCCGGACCCGACTGACGATCGATGTATACAGGCCGAGCAGCGGATCGAGCCCGAACAGGTTGAAGAGCGCGTAGAAGCTGCCCTCACGGGCCCCGATTTCAAACGGCACCATGAACAGCACGTTTCCCGCGATGGCCTCGAGCCCCCCGATCGTGAACGCCAGTAGGTAGTCAAGCCGGAATCCCAGGCTGGCGACGATAAGCACGATCTCGAGCATGAAGATGCAGCGGCTCAGATACTCGAGCAGGATCGCCTGTACGAACCGCTTCGGCTGGCGGTGATAGAAGTCGGTGATCTGCTGATCCAGCTCGATCAGCAACGCCCGTTTCGGCTCGAGCCGCGCGCTCAGACGGCGGAGCAGCGGAATTCTGCTCATCCAATTCAGGATGCGCTCGAGCAGGCCGCTGCGGTGGGCCGACAGGAACAGCGCGATGATGAGCAGCAACACGGCGCCCACAATGCCCAGAACCACTCGGCCTACGCCGGGTGTCGCGCGCGGCAGCAAGGCGAACGCGAGGACGGCGGCGGTAAGCCAGACGAGCACATAGGTAAACGAATGCAACAGCCGGTGGAGAATGACGGAGCCGGCCGCGCGCCGCTTGCCGAGCCACGGCGCGACGGCCGCGGCACGGAACGGCTCACCACCCGCGTTGATGACCGGTGTGAGAAAGTTGAGCGCGCCCGCGGAGACCAGCACGGCGTAGGTGCGCCAGTACGGCGGCCGGCCCGAGTCTCCCATCGTGAGCTGCCAGGCGAGGGCGCTGCAGGCGTAGACCAGGGCGTAGAGCAGGACGATCGGCACGAACATGAAGCCGGTGCGTCCGGCATCGGAGACGAGCTGGCCGACGCCGATCTGCGCAACGAGGTATCCGAATACCACCGCACCGAGGAGAAAGCAGGCGAGTTGTAGCGGCCGGGTCATGCGACCGCGGCGTACGAGGCCTCGAGCACCGCCGCGACCTGGGCGATATCGGCCATCGGCCGGGCGCTGTCGCCCGTATCGAGCGTGGTCGCGAAATCGTGGAACAGCTCCGCAAACCACTTGGCATACGACGCTTTATCGAGATCGACGGTGTGATCGAACGACTCGGTGTGGCCGTCGCGCTCGAGCGTGAGCGTGCCGCCGCTCCAGGTAATGCTCCCCCGCTCGCCGATGAAACGGATCTCCGTCTCACGCCGCCGCGCGGCCCACGTGAGAAACATCGTCGCCATCCGGTCAGGATAGCCGAACACGAGCTGCGCCGTGTCTTCGACGTCGTAGCCGCCGTGGCGCAGCCGGCCGGTCCAGGCACGCACCGATTGCGGCGGACCCGCCACGTCCAGCAGCTCGTACACGAGGTGCGTACCGTGATCGAGCAGCACGCCGCCCCGTCCATCGGCGTGACGTCCCCGCCAGGGCACGGGCGCCTGATCGGCGCCAGGGTCGGCGGCGAGACGATACACCCGGAACTC
>QHTW01000041.1 GCA_003220955.1 Gemmatimonadota bacterium
TTCTCGTTCACTCAACCCTATCCCGATTACGACATCGTCGAGCTTGCGCGCTACGCCAAATCCAAGGGCGTCCACCTGATCGTACACAACGAGACCTCCGGCGGCATCCAGAATTACGAGCGCCAGATCGACAGCGCGTTCTCGATGTACGAACGACTCGGGCTCGACGGGCTCAAGACCGGGTACGTGACCGACATGACCAGCGAGGGACACTCCCACTGGGGCCAGTTCATGGTCAATCACTACCGCAACGTGGTCCAGAAGGCCGCCGAGCATCACATCATGCTCGACGTGCACGAGCCCATCCAGGACACCGGCGAGCGCCGCACCTATCCCAACTGGATGAGCCGCGAAGGCGCGCGCGGGCAGGAGTACAATGCCTGGGGCGGAGAGGGCGGCAACCCGCCGGAGCACGAAACGATCCTGTTCTCCACCCGGCTGCTCGATGGACCCATGGATTTCACGCCGGGGATCTTCGACATCCTGCCCACGCATACGGGACCAGGGCAAAAGAACGAGGAGCCTCGCGTCCGCACCACGATCGCCAAGCAGCTCGCCCTGTACGTCGTGATCTATTCGCCGCTGCAGATGGCGGCCGACCTGCCCGAGAACTACGGCAACGTGCCGGCGTTCCAGTTCATCAAGGACGTGGCGGTGGACTGGGATACGAGCCGAGTGATCGATGGCAAGATCGGCGACTACGTCATCGTGGCCCGCAAACAAAAGGGCAGCCCGCAGTGGTTCCTCGGCGCCATCACCGACGAAGAGGCGCGCACCTTCAATGTGCCCCTCACCTTCCTCGATCGCGGCAAGAGCTACATCGCCGACATCTACGCCGACGGTCCGGGCGCCAACTGGCTCACGAACCCGACGCCGGTCGCGATTTCGCATCGCTCCGTCACACGAAACTCGGTGCTGCGCATCGCATTGGCCCCAGGTGGCGGCCAGGCGGTTCGGATTCGACCTGTAGGGGCGGCACGAGCGCCACGGGCGGCACGGCCGTGAACCGCTACATCGCGCAGGTCATCAACCTGATTCCGGACCGCTCGCAGCATTTGTGGTCCGGTGACCTCGCCGGCGCGCGTCGCGCACTCCTCGCGGCCGATCCCAAGTCCGTTCTCGAGATTCAGGGCTCGTTCGCGCTCGTCGCCCAGGAGGGCGAGCGCGTCGTGCTGGCGCGGAGCCTCGAACGGCCCCTGCGGTACTTCCTCGCAAAGGCCGCCGCCGGCCCCGTCCTGGTCGTGGCCGAACGAATCGACGCGATCGCGGCCGAGCTGAAGCGGCGGGGATGGAGCGATCAGTTCCACCCGTCGTACACACGCATGGCGCCGGCCCACCACGTGACGACGCTGCGGTTGATCGGCTGCCCGGATCCCAACCCGATCTATTCGCGCTTCTTCGATCCGCCGCGCGGCACGCTGCCGCCGGATCTGGACGTTATCGGACGTCACTACATCGAAGCGCTGTGCGGGGAGCTCGGGCCCTGGCTCCTGGCCCAGACTCCTGACTCCTCAATCGGCGTCCCGTTCTCGGGCGGGATCGACAGCGGCTCGGTGCTGTTGTGCTTGTACAAGCTGCTACTCGATCAGAGACAATCGCCTGGTCGACTCAAAGCGTTTACGCTGTCGCTGGACGGCGATGGCGCTGACGCCCGCCAGGCGCGCGAGTTCCTGCGCCGCACCAACCTCGAGATGCTGGGCGAGACCATCGAGGTCCCCGCGAGGGCGCTCGACACTCTCCGCGCGGTCGCCGTCATCGAGGACTACAAGCCGCTCGACGTCGAATGCGCCGCGGTCAACCTCGCGCTGCTCCAGTCTATTCGCGAGCGCTACCCGGATTGGAGGCTGCTCGTGGATGGGGACGGCGGTGACGAAAACCTCAAAGACTATCCCATCGAAGCGAACAGCGAGCTGACGATCCGCAGCGTCGTGAATAACCGGATGCTCTATCAGGAGGGATGGGGGGTCGACTCACTCAAGCACTCGCTGACCTACTCCGGCGGGTACAGTCGCGGCTGCGTGCGCGGCTACGCCTGCGCCAGCCGCTACGGCTTCGTGTCGTTCAGTCCCTATACGCGACCGTCCGTCATCGCCATCGCCGAGGCCATACCGTTCGCCCAGCTGACGAGCGGCTCACACGAGCGCCTGTACGCTCTGAAGGGCGAGATCGTGAGCCGCGGTGTCCGAGCCGTGCTGGGATTCGATATGCCCGTCTACCCCAAACGGCGCTTTCAGCACGGCTCAGCGACGCCCGCGACGGCCGCTCACCTGTTCACCGAGGACGAGGCGCTGTATCGCCGCCATTTCCACGCACTCCACACCTGACGCCCGGATCCGCGCGCTCAGGCCGCCGAAGCCATTCGTCGATCCGTGGAAGGCGCACGGGACCGTTTTGGAGGAGGAGCGGACGCCGGGCGGTGCGGTGGAGCGCGTCCTCACCGTCTTTCTGTCCGGCGCCGAATGCCCCTTCACCTGCTCCTTCTGCGACCTGTGGCGTTGGACCATCGACGGACCGACGCCCGCTGGGGCGCTCCCCATGCAGCTCGAGCTCGTCCTCGCCGAGCTGCCGGCGCGCGTCGCCGATCGCTTGAAGCTCTACAATGCCAGCAATTTCTTCGATCGCCGGGCCGTCCCCGTGGAAGACCTGCCCCGCATTGCGGAGCTCGCGCAGCCGTTCGCGACCGTGACGGTGGAGTCGCACGCCGCCATGATCGGACCGGCCGTCTGCGATTATGCGACGCTGCTTTCCGGGCGACTCGAAGTGGCTATCGGACTCGAAACGATTCATCCGGTCGCCGCGGCACAGCTCAACAAGCGGCTCGAGCTCGATCGGTTCGACAGTGCTGCCGCGTTTCTCGCCGAGCATGACATCGATCTGCGCGTGTTCGTCTTGCTTGGCGCGCCGCATGTCCCCGCCGCGGAAGCAGTCGACTGGACGGTGCGGACCGTGGAATACGCGGCGGCACACGGCGCCGGGCAGGTTGCTATCATCCCGGTGCGCGGTGGCAATGGCGAGCTCGAGCGACTCCAGCACCTTGGCGCATTTGTCCCACCCACGCTGGCACAATTGGAGTACGCACTCGAGCAATGCCGAGGGATCAGATCGGCTGTGGTGACCGCGGATCTCTGGGATATCGAACGACTGCCCGGTTGTGAAAGCTGTCGCCCGCAGCGCGTGGCGCGCATCCAGACAATGAATCTCAGCACCAGTCCCGAGCCCCCCCCCCCGCTCCGAATCCCCTGTCCAGCGTGCGCGTAGCGATCGTCGGCAGCGGCTTTGCCGGCTCGCTGCTCGCCCGCATCCTCGCGGTCCAGGGACATGACGTCGTCTTGCTCGAGCGCGGCACGCACCCGCGGTTCGCGATCGGCGAGTCGAGCACGCCGCTCGCCAATCTCACGCTGGAGCGTTTGGCGCGCCGCTACGGTTTGGACGATTGCTACGATCTCGCGGCGCACGGCCGCTGGATCGCGCGCTTCCCCGAGCTGCGGCGGGGCCTGAAGCGCGGCTTCACGTTCTATCGTCACCACGCGGGACGTCGCTTCGCCAATGCCGGATTGGGGTCGGAGCGGCTACTCGTGGCCGCCAGTCCCAACGATCACGTGGCCGACAATCACTGGCTGCGCGCCGATGTAGATCATCATTTCGTGCGCGCTGCCGTCCAGGCGGGGGTAGAATACCGGGACCGGGTCGAGGTGACGGACGACACGCTGAAAGCCCTGCACGTCGATTTCGTGGTCGATGCGTCCGGACCCGGCGGGTTTCTGGCACGCGAGCTCGCCATCCCTTCGCGGCTAGACCGGATGCATACGCACGCCGGCCTGCTGTTCAGCCACTTCGACGGCGTGCGGCTCATGCCCGACGTCGTGCCGGGGCTGCCATCCGGCCCCTACCCGGATGACTGGGCGGCGGTGCATCACATAATAGAGGAAGGGTGGCTCTACTCGCTGCGGTTCGACCACGGTGTTACCAGCGCCGGCTTCCTGCTGCGGGACCGGGTGCCGGGAGCCCCGGAGGAAATGTGGCGGCACCTGCTGCGCCGCTACCCTACGATCGGCGCGCTGTTCGGCAACGCCAAACCGCTCTTCCCGCTCAGCTACAAGCCACGGATTCAGCACCGGCTGGCGCGTGCCGCCGGCCCCGGGTGGGCAATGCTGCCTCACGCCTTCGCGTTTGTGGATCCGCTCTTCTCGACGGGCATCGCCTGGAGCCTCCGGGCCATCGAGCGCCTGGCGCTCAGTTTCGAGAACGGGGGGGGATGCGTTCCCGGCGAGCGGGATCTCGCCCGCTACGAGTCGCAACTGAGTGCTGAAGCCGATCAGATCGATTGGCTCGTCGCGGGCGCCTATCATGCCATGGCTCATTTTGATCTCTTCGCGGCGCACGCGATGATCTACTTTGCGGCGGTGTCGTTCGCGGAGGTCAACCAGCGCATCCATGCTACCGAAACCGCCGCGTGGTCCGGATTCCTGGGCGTGGGTGACCCGCGCCTCGGCGCCTTACCGCGCGCGAGCCTCCGGCGGTTGCGCCACACGCGCACGCGCGAAGACCGGCGCGAGTTCGTGAGATGGGTGACCAGGAGCATCGCACCCAGAAATGTCTGCGGCTTTGCGAACCCTGCCACCCACGGTCTCTATCCCGTCGACTTGGACATGCTCGTGCAGCGCCATGCGGTGCTCGGCATGAGCCGTGAGTCGCTCGTCAGCGCTCTTCCCGCGCTCCGGGCTTGATGATCCGGGAGTTGTACTCCCGCAAGTAGCGCTGGCGCGCGGAATCGGAGGGGTAGGCGTCGCCTGGCGCATACGGGTATGAACTGACCGCGTGATACGGCAGCGGGTCGATCGTCGTGCCGTGCGCGGTGTTCAAGTCCGAGTCCTTGATCCAACCATCACTGTACAGCAGGAACGTGCGCGTCCACCCGGCCGGGAGAGCCGGCGCCGCCCCGGCATCGAACTCCGCCGTGGTCTCATCCCCCGGCACCATGACAACGTACTGATCGTCGGGACGGTCGAGCAGCGGCGTGACGTCGCCGAAGCGAGTCGCCGCACCGGTGATCGCCCGCCACGGCGATTCCTTGCTGACGTCATCGTACGCAAACCATTGTGGACCGTAACGCCCCCCGCGGTGGTACATCCGCGAGAACCCGCGGTACTGAAGGAGTCCGGAGACTGGAGCGAGGATCTTGGGATGCAGACTCCCGGCTCCGATGTCCTCCGCCACGAACGCCTGGTCCCAGTAGATCTGCAGGTTGGTGCGGAGCCGCACGTGATGATCGCGCGTCGGGAAAATTCCGGCGAGATCGATCACCACCGTCTTGTCCTTGCCCGCGGGGAAGCCGATCGCACCGCGCGAAACCCATCGGCCCCCCGCGTCGCGCACCTCGAGCACCGGCAGCTCGGCGCGCGTGTGCTGCTGCTGCGACAGCGCGACATTGATGCTCGCATCGGACGGGAAGATCCAACCGCGCAACAGGAGCAGCGTCCCGGGCGCGCCGGCGGCCGCGTCGAGATCGAGGACCAGCTCATGCGGTTCCGTCAGCCCCTGGTAGCGGAGCGGCGTCAGATTCGAGACGTAGCGATAGTCGTGCTCCCGCAGGTCGTCCAGCACATCGGTTCCGTGGCCGTCCACGGCTGAGAGTGGCGCTCGGGGGTGGATCGTTGGGAACAGTCGCAGGCCCTGCGAGCCGGACGCGGGAGGGGGGAATCGCTCGTCGACAAAGACTTCGACGGAGTCAGGATGGTCGACCGCCACAAGCCGCAGCTGATCGAGATACGCGGTCTCCCACAGCTCTTCGGTGACTTGGAGAACGTACCGGCCATTGCGAGGTTGGAGGGCCTCGCCCGGGATACGGACGTACTCCCGTGACGCACCTGCGGGAGCATACGCCGCCGCTCCCTTCCCCATGATCCCAACCGGCATGCCGAGAGCGCTACGCCACATGATGTCGGTGATGAACCGGAACTGCTTTCCGTCCCAGGTATAAAGGAAGGCGCACGAGCCCTTGAGCTGCTGCCGCTCGAGCACGTCCTGGTCCGTACCCGGGAAGTAGATGGTCTGCGGCACGCCGTTCGTCCACTGCACGCGCAGCACGTCGGCCTTGAAGTGACTGCCCAGTCCAAAGGGCGTCACGCGACTGGTCACAACGCGCGTCTGATAAAGCTCGCCCGCGCGGACCTCGAGCCTCGAACCGATGCCGAACGTGTTGTTCTTGCCGCTGCCGGTGCGGAGCGCCGTGAGCTGCACCTCCATGCCGAGGTGAGCGTTGCCGCCGTCGTTGCGCAGCAGGTGCACGCCGTGGCGATCGCCGAAGAGGATGTCCTGATCGCCGTCGCCGTCCAAGTCGGCGACGAGCAGCGGCCCAATGGAATCGTCCTGCACCTCGGGCGGCAATACGGCGGTGGCATCCTCGAAACGATTGCCACGATCGTTGTGAAATAGCCGCATGCCCTGCCGGCCGGCGACGAGGAGATCCAGCCAGCCGTCGTTGTCGTAGTCGACGAATGCCACCGAGCCCACCGAAGCACTGCGCAACCGATCGAGCACCGCCGCCGAGCGAGTGTCGCGGGTAAACTTGCCGCTGCCATTGTTGTGCCAGAGGCCGCCCTCACTTCCCCCGACGAAGAGATCCAGCGCGCCGTCGTTGTCGTAGTCGCCGATCGCCACCGGATCGGAGCCTCGAATCGTGTCGGCGGTCCGGGTGAAGCCGCGCACCGCGTCGTTGAGAAACAGGCCATCGCGGCCGACCTGGCTCGTGACGAACACGTCGGTGCGGCCGTCGTCGTCCACATCGCCAAAGGCGGCATCGGTTCCGCCCTGGACGATCCCGTCAGCGTTGGGAGCCAGGGTGAAGGTGCCATCGAGGTTGTTGCGATAGACCGCGAGCGAGTTCCCGCCGACGAGCAGCAAATCCAGATCGCCATCGTGATCCAGATCGACGAACAGCGCGCGCCGGGCACCGTCGACATCTCGCACATGCGCGGCGGTGGTGACATCCTCGAACTGCCGTCCTTCGCGGTTGTGCAGTAGGTAGCCGCGGCCGTCGGTACCGATCACAAACAGATCGAGCCAGCCGTCGTTGTCGTAGTCCGCGAATGTCGCGCTCACCGCGCCGGCCGGAAGCGGGAGGGCGATCCGCTCGCCGGCGTCCGCGACAAAACCCCTGCGGAGCGTGTAGAGCCGCACATTGGATGGTGGCCACGCAATCAACAGATTGTCTTCGCCATCGTTGTCGTAGTCGCCCAGCACCAGCGCGGTGGGTGCAGAGCCGAGGTCCGGCAACCCGCTTTCGCTCGTCACGTCGGTGAAGTGAACCCTCGCGTTGGCCGCGGGCGCGATGCCGCGCATCGTGATGAGCGATGCCGGATTGAACGCGAGCACCGGCCGTCCGACCAACGGCCCTTCGGTCCAGTTCACCTTGGCGAGCGCCGCCTGATAGGGTGCCGTGACTTCCATCAGCCGCAGGAAGCGATCGAGCTCGGTCCTGGCGACGGCCAGACGCCTGACCCGCAGCGCCTCGATTGCGGCATCGAGGTGCGGCTTCACTTCGCGCGGAGGCTCGGGACGGAGCTGGCGCACGTCTTCGAGATACCGGAGCGTGCTATCACTTTCGCCGAGGGCGAGCAGCACGTCCGCCAACCTCAGACGCACGGCGAGATTGGCGGGCGAACGCTCCAGCACCTGGCGCAACCGGTCGGCGTAACGCTGCTGCCCGGCGGCCCCGCTGTCACGCTCGAGCTCGGCCAGACCGTAGAGCGCGCGCGGGTCGGAAACGAGCGTAAGCAGCTTGTGCGCCTCATCGGGCCGGTTGGTCAGCGCATACAGCTTCGCCAGCGAGAGCGCGACGTCGACATTCGCGGTATCGAGCCGCCGCGCCCGCTGCAACTGCGGCTCGGCGTCGCCGTAGCGGCCGGCGCGGAGGTAGGTCAGTCCGAGGTTCGCGTACCCGAGCGGGTCCCGAGGCGCGAGCGCGATCACTTTGCGGAATTCCTGCTCTGCTTCAGCGAGGCGCCCGCGCTGCAAATCGTCGAGGCCGACTGTACGGGCGGTGATCAGCGCGCCCTGATCGATCGGCTTTTCGCGGCAGCCGATCGTGACGAAGAGCAACGCCGCCGCCGCAAGCGAACGGAAAGTTTTCACGCTATACTGGCGCCCCTTGCGAAGACTTCTTGCGTTCACACTCGGCCTTGCCGCTTGTCGCCCTTCGCCTGCCGAGCCGCCGCTGTTCGTGGCTGTCGCGCCGGAGTTGAGCGGCGTCACGTTCGCCAATAATCTGCCGGAGGACTCCGCGTTCAACATCGTCAGCTATTTGTACTACTACAATGGCGGCGGTGTGGCGGCGGGCGACATCGATGGCGACGGACTGATCGACCTTTATTTCGTGTCGAACCTGGGCCGAAACCACCTGTACCGCAACCTAGGCAACTTCAAGTTCGAGGACATCACCGGTCGCGCCGGCGTGGCGGATTCGGTCGGTTGGAAGAGCGGCGTCACGATGGCCGACGTCAACGGTGATGGGCGGCTCGACATCTTCGTCTCCGGCGTCGATTACCTCGGCATGCACGGCCGCAACGTGCTGTACATCAACAACGGCGACGGCACGTTCACCGATCGCACCCACGAGTACGGACTCGACTTCGCTGGATACTCGACGCAGGCCGCGTTCTTCGACTATGACGGCGACGGCGACCTCGATATGTACCTGCTGAACAGCTCCACGTTCAGCGAGCGTGCCGCGAGCCCCAGCACGAGCCGCCTGGTCCGCAACGCGAAAGCCGGCGACCGGCTGTATCGCAACGACGGTGGTCACTTCGTGGACGTCAGCGCGGCTGCCGGCATCTACGGCGGCGTCGAAGGGTTCGGCCTCGGTGTGGTCGTCAGCGACCTGAATCTCGACGGCTGCCCGGACATCTACGTCGCCAATGATTTCCCGGAAAACGACTTCCTCTATCTCAACAATTGCAACGGGACGTTCACCGAGTCGATCGCGCAAGCCACGGGCCACACGAGCCGGTTCTCCATGGGCGTGGATGCCGCCGACTTCAACAACGACGGGCGGCCGGACATCGCCGTGCTCGACATGCTGCCCGACAGCGAGCGCATCCTCAAGACGGCATCCGCCGCCGAGGGCTACGAGCTCTTCAACCTGAAGCTCGAAGCAGGCTATCACTACCAGTACGCGCGCAACACGCTGCAATTGAATCGCGGCGTGGTCGGGGGCAAGCTGCGGTTCAGCGAGATCGGGCAACTCGCCGGGATTGCCGCTACCGATTGGAGCTGGGCACCGCTATTTGCCGACTTCGACAACGACGGCCGCAAGGACCTGTTCGTCACCACGGGCATCTATCACCGCCCGAACGACCTCGACTACATCGCGTCGTTGGACAGCATCCCCACGGGGACCCAGCCTCCCGCGGCGCGGCTGATCGCGAGAATGCCTCATGTTGCCCACCCCAACTACCTGTTTCGCAACAACGGCGATCTGACATTCACCAACGTGGCTGCTGCGTGGGGGGTCGGCGCCGCCGGTTTCTCGAACGGCGCGGTGTACGTGGACCTCGACAATGACGGCGCGCTCGATCTCGTCGTCAACAACCTCAATGCGCCGGCGGCGATCTACCGTAACCGCGCGCGGGAACTCGACCCTGCGACCCACCACTATCTCACCGTGGCGCTGCGGGGTACCGGCGCCAACACGGCGGGAATCGGTGCGAAGGTTATGGTCTCCGCAGGTGGTCGCCACCAGCTCGTCGAAGTGATGCCGACGCGCGGCTTCGAATCAGCCGTTGATCCGCGCCCCCATTTCGGTTTGGGTGCGACGTCGCGCGTCGACTCGCTGACGGTCATCTGGCCCGATCGTCGCCAACAGGTGCTCGAGAACGTAACGGCCGACGGCATGATCACACTGTCGCAATCCGACACGCGCATCCCACCGCTTAACCGCCCCACCGCCAAACCGCCCCCGTTTTCGGACATCACCGATCGGCTGCCGATCGACTTCAAGCATCACGAGAACCCGTTCTTTGACTTCCGGCGCGAGCCGCTGATGCCCCATCTGCTGTCGACGGAAGGTCCCGCGCTCGCGGTCGGCGACGTGAACGGCGACGGTCGCGACGACATCTACGTCGGCGGCGGCAAGTGGCAAGCGGGCAAGCTGTTCTTGCAGGACGCGAACGGCCGCTTCCATGCGGTGGTCGAGCCGGCCTTCACCGCCGACAGCCTGCACGAGGACGTGGACGCCGTGTTCTTCGATGCCGACGGCGACGGCCATCTCGATCTCTACGTGGTGAGCGGCGGGTACGAGTTCTGGGAAGGTGAGCCGCTGCGCGACCGGCTATACCTCAATGATGGCCACGGCAACTTTGTGCGCGCCCCTTCCGCGCTGCCGGACTTCGTTCACAATGGCTCGTGTGTCGTGCCGGGTGGGAATTTCCTTTTCGTCGGTAGTCGCGTGGTCGCGCGGCATTACGGTGTCGCGCCGCGCAGCTACCTGCTGGAGAACGATGGCCACGGACACTTCCGCGACGTCACCTCCCAGGTCGCCCCGGGACTCGATTCCATCGGCATGGTCACCGCTGCGACGTGGGTCGACTACGATGGCGACGGCAAGCTCGACCTGATCGTCGTCGGCGAATGGATGCCCATTCGTGTATTCCACCAGGAAAACGGCCGCTTCGTGGATCGCACCGAGCAGGCCGGCTTCGCGGGCACGAACGGGTGGTGGAACAGCATCCAGGCGGTGGATCTCAACGGCGACGGCCGGCCCGACCTCGTGCTCGGCAACCTCGGATTGAATTCCTTCATCCAGGCGTCCCGCGCCGAGCCGGCGCGTCTCTACGTCGGCGACTTCTTTGACACCGGCTCGCTCGCGCAGATTCTCACATCGTACCGCCAGGGAGTCAGCTATCCGCTCGCCGGCCGCGACGAGCTACTGCAGGTGATGCCGGCGTTGCGCAGCCGCTACCCCACGCACGCCTCGTTTGGCGCGAGCCGCATCGAGGACATCATTCCGCGGACCGCGTTGCGAAAGGCGCGCGTGCTCCAGGCCGATCAGTTCGCCAGCGCGATCGCGCTGAATCGCGGCGACGGCACGTTCGAGCTGCGCCCCCTGCCCGTCGAAGCGCAGTTCGCCCCGGTGTACGCCTCGCTGGCGGGCGATTTTGACGGAGATGGCAAGACCGACTTGGTGGTCGCTGGGAATTTCTACGGCGTCACGCCGGTCGAGGGGCGGTACGACGCCTCCTACGGACTGTTCCTCCGCGGTGACGGACATGGTCAGTTTGCTGCCGTGGATATGGAGCGCAGCGGCCTCGCGATCGAGGGGCAGGTGCGGCACATGGCGTTCCTGAAGCGCGCCAACGGAGATCGGTTGCTTGTGATCGCGCGTAACAACGACCGTTTGCAGCTAGGGCAGATAGCCGCGCCGCATTAGGTTCTGCGCCGAGGCGGCGTACCCGCCCTTGTCCGGCAGGTGCCAGCCGAGCGCATCGGCGAGCCGGTCGTAGATGTTGAAGAGCGCACAAACGTTGATCGCGTCCTCGATCGCCGCATCGGAAAGCCCCGCGGCGCGGAGCGGAGCGACGTCGGCGGGGCGCACCTCGTCTGGACGCAGCGTCAGCTTTTCCAGGAAGCCAAGCGTCGCGCGCAGCTTCGCGTCGAGCGGCGCGCTGCGCCAGTCATCGACCACTGCCTTGACGAACCGGTCGTCCTTCAGGGCCAGCGCCGCGACCGCGGCGTGAGACTCCGTTCAGAAGACGCATTGATTCAGCTTTGAGGTGAACGCGGCGAACAGCTCGCGCTCGCCGACGCTCCAGTCGGATGGGCCGCGCATCACCGCCTGCGTCCATTCGCACTGCGGCCGGCCGAAGAACTCGGGCCGGTACATCAGGGTCTTCACGACGTCGGGAACTCGCCGGCCGCTCAGCAGCCGGATGAGCGCGAGCTTGACCTTTTGCGGCAGCCGGTGGCGGTGTTCGACCGCGCGGACGCGCATCAATCCGGCTCCTCGCCGCGCAGCGCGGCCATCCCGCGCTCCAAGCGGTACAGCGCCGCGCCGACCGTTGCGGCGACCGTGATCTCGAAGATGCTGTCGTCGGAATGACCAGCCTGTTGCAGCGCGGTGACGTCCGCGTCGGTCACCGTGTACGCGTGTCGTGCGACTTTGTCCACGTACGAGGCGACGGGAGCTGGCAGCGCACCGCGTTGCATTGCGGCACTGCGCAGCGCGGGAGACGTGTCGCCCGGCGCGTTCAACACCGCAGCGACTAGGCTCTGCTGAAAGTTCTCATAGCGCATGCTGGAATCTAATGAGCCTTGACACTCTTCGTCGCGACCCCCCTCTTGAACCTCGACCCAGCAAATCGTTTCCCGCCACAGCCTGAGAGGTCGTATGCCACGTTTCCATCATTTCATGTGTGCGCTCCTGACGCTGTCCTGGACCGCGCCTCTCGCTGCCCAGCAACCCACCGGTACCATTCGCGGACGCATCACCGACAACAGCACACAGCAACCGATCGCCGGCGTGACCATCATCGTGGGCAACCGCAGCGCGCAGACCCACGACGATGGCCGCTTCACGATCAGTGGCGTCCCCGCCGGGAGTGACCTGCTGCGGGCCAGAATGATCGGTTACGCACAGATCAACCAGCCGGTCATGGTCGGCAGCGGTGACACCGTCGCGGTCGACCTGGCGCTGACCGCGCAGGCAATCGGACTATCGGAAGTCGTGGTGACCGGGTACGGCCAGCAGCGCGCCGGGAACATCACCGGCGCGGTGACCGCCGTGGCCGACTCCCAGTTCAACACCGGCCGGGTCATCAGCCCGCAGCTGCTCATTCAGAGCAAGGTGGCGGGCGTGCAGGTCGTCGATAACAACGATCCTGGTGGCGGGCTCTCCATCCGGATCCGCGGCGCCACGTCGGTGAACGCCAGCAGCGAGCCGCTCTACGTGGTCGACGGTGTGCCCCTCGGCAACGGCGCCGGCGGCGGGCTCTCCGCCGGACGTGACCCGCTGAACTACCTCAATCCGAACGACATCGAAAGCATCACCGTGCTACGCGACGCGTCGGCCGCCGCGATCTACGGATCGAACGCGGCGAACGGCGTCGTGCTCATCACGACCAAGAGCGGCGGCACGCATCAAAAGCCGCAGTTCGAGTACAACAGCAGCGCCTCTGCGTCATCCGTCACCCGGCTGCCCGCGATGATGAACGCGGCGCAGTTTGCCACCGCGCTGAACACGTATGCGCCAGCGCGTGACACGCTCCTGCTCGGCGCCAGCACTGATTGGTTCGGCCTCATCGACCGCACCGCATATGGTCAGGAGCACAACTTCGCCGTGACCAACTCCACGAGCGATATGAGCTACCGCCTGTCGCTGGGGTATCTCAATCAGGCCGGGATCATCCGCGCAAGCTCGACGAAGCGCGTGTCACTCGGGCTCAACTACTCGCAGCAGCTCTTCAACGATCGCCTCAACGTGCATACCAGCGTGCGCGGCTCGCGCGCGGTCGACCAGTTCACCCCGGGCGACGTCTTGGGCAACGCGGCGGCGATGGCACCGACCCAGCCGGTCCTCGACTCGTCGAGCGCGACCGGCTACTGGGACTGGAAGACCTCGAACGCCGCGCCGAGCAATCCCGTGGCGAGTCTGACCTGGGCGCGCGACCATGGTACGACGTGGCGCAGCGTCGGCAACGTGCAGGCGGTTTATCGCGCGCCCTTCATCGAAGGGCTGACGGCCAACGTGAATCTGGGATACGACCTCGCGCGGGCCGACCGCACGACGTTCTATCCCAACAACCTCGCGGCCCAGGTGCGGCAGGGGCAGGGGTTGCTGTTCCTCGCCAACAACAGCCAGACGAACGAGGTGCTCGAGAGCTTTCTGGGCTACTCGCCATCCCGCAGCTATGGACCGGGACGGCTCGACGTGGTCGGCGGTTACTCCTACACGCAATCGCACGCGGAATACCCCTCACTGCGGGAAACGGGCCTCACAACCAACGTGCTCGGCGACAACGGCATCCCCGTGGCCGGCAACGTCCAAAACCGTCGCGACATAGTGGACTACAAGCTCATCTCGTTCTTCGGCAGGCTGAACTACAACATCAACGACCGCTACCTGGCGGCCTTCAGCGTGCGGCGCGACGGCTCGTCCCGCTTTGGGCCCGGCAACCAGTGGGGCACGTTCCCCTCGGTGGCCTTCGCCTGGCGCCTCTCCCAGGAATCATTCCTCCAGGGCGTGAGTGGGTTGTCGGACCTGAAGCTGCGGGCTTCGTGGGCCAAAACAGGCAACCAGGCCTTCCAGGACTATCTGCAGTATCCGACCTACACGTTCAGCGATGGGCAGACGCAGGTGCAGTTCGGCAACGTATACACCACCACGATCCGCCCCAGCGCCGTCGACCCGAACATCCATTGGGAAAAGACGACGGCCTACAACGTGGGGGTGGACTTCGGCTTCAGCAATCAACGCTTCAACGGCACGATCGACTGGTACACCAAGAACACCAACGACCTGATCTTCTACATCCCAATTCCAGCAGGCACGAACCTCGGCAACTACGTCACCACGAACATCGGCAGCATGCGGAACCGGGGAATCGAGTTCAGCCTCAACGCCGACGTGCTCAGGCACACCGGGGCCGGACTGAGCTGGACCGCCTCGCTGACCGCAGCCCGCAATACCAACGAGCTGCTCGCCATCAACCCGAACAAGAGCGTTTCGAAGATCCTGACCGGCGGCATCTCAGGCGGCGTGGGCAACAACGTCGAGGTGCTCGAGCCGGGCATCCCGGTGAACTCGTTCTTCGTGTACCAGCAACGCTATGACGCGAGCGGGAAGCCGATCTACGACCCCGCCACCCCAACCAACATGTATGTCGACCAGAACGGCGACGGCATCATCAACGATTCCGACCGGCGTCCATTCCACGATCCGTCGCCGAAATGGATCCTGGGCCACTCGTCGTACTTCAACTACAAGCGCTTCGACGCCAGCCTGACGCTGCGGGCATACCTCGGCAACTGGGTCTATAACAACGTGGCGTCCGCCAATGGCGCCTATCAGAACCTGACGGGCTCGGGAATGCCGAGTAACCTGCACACGTCCGTGCTCAAGACCGGCTTCGTCGTGCCCCAGTACTACTCCGACTATTTCGTGGAGGACGCAGCGTTCCTCCGCATGGACAACATCACGGTAGGCTACGCCGCCTCGTACCGCGGGCAGCAGTTCCGCCTGTTCGGCACGATCCAGAATGCCTTCACGATCACCGGCTACAGCGGCGTGGACCCCACGTCGGGCCTGAACGGGATCGACAACAACATTTATCCGCGCGCCCGCACCATCACCACCGGGCTCAACATCCGGTTCTAGGGGGACGGATCATGAATCGCACGATCACGACGTTCAGCGTTACCGCCGCCCTCCTGTGCTTCGCGGCACTGGGTTGCACGGATCCGACGGTAGCACCCAAGAGCAGTGTCAGCAGCGCCAACGTGTTCAACGATCCCAATTCGTATCGGGCCTTCCTCGCGAAGATCTACGGTGGCCTCATCGTCACCGGTCAGCGTGGGCCCGATGGCAACCCCGACATCGCCGGCATCGACGAAGGGTTCGGCGAGTACCTGCGGTTGTACTGGTACTTGCAAGAGATGCCCACGGACGAAGCCGTGATCGGGTGGAACGATCCCGGTCTCCCCGACCTCAATACCGGGCTCTGGGGCGCGGACAACAGCATGGTCAACGCGATGTACTATCGCGTGTTCTATCAGGTCATGCTCGCCAACGAGTTCCTCCGTCAAAGCACCGACGCCAAGCTCGACTCGCGCGGTCAGTTCGACCCGACGCTTCGGACCAACGTGCATTTCTATCGTGCCGAGGCGCGGTTCCTCCGGGCCTTGAGCTACTGGCACGGCATCGACCTGTTCGGAAACATCCCGCTC
>QHTW01000110.1 GCA_003220955.1 Gemmatimonadota bacterium
TCGGACCGACAACGCCTCCACCGTCAAACCGTCCGACGGTCCGACGGTCCGACAGAGTCCGACCGTCCGACCCGAGCCGGAGGCCTCCACGTGAGCACGCTCCCCAAAGACGCCGTCCTCCTGACTATAGACGTGCAGAAGGGGATGGACGTTTTTCGCGACAAGTATCATCGCAACAACCCCGACCTCGAGCGCAATATCGCGCGCCTGCAGCAGGCATGGCGCGAGAGCGGCCGGCCGCTGATTCATGTACAGCACGTTTCCAAGCTGCCCAATTCCCCGCTCCGGCCCGGCCAACCGGGCGTCGAGATCAAGGACGAAGTCCGGCCGCTCCCCGGAGAGCCGGTCGTTCAGAAGTCGGTTAACAGCGCATTCATCGGGACGACACTGGAAGCCGATTTGCGACGGCGCGGCGTCACGACCCTGGTGATGGTGGGACTGCAAACGAACATGTGCGTGTCGACGACGGCGCGGATGGCCGGCAATCTCGGCTTCGCCACCTACGTCGTGTCCGACGCAACCGCGACGTTCGACAACACGGGACCGGACGGCAAGCGATACGGGTCGGAACTGCTGCACGACGTCGCGCTCGCCGACCTCCACGGTGAATTCGCCACGGTCGTGGATACCGCAACGATTCTGCGACAGGCGCAACAGGAGGTCGCATGAGCGTCCGGAAGGTCAACCTCGCCGACATGTTCGGCCGGTTTCAGGATCAATGGAGCCCCAAAATTGTGGGCGAAGTGAACGACAGTCACGTGAAGCTTACGAAGCTCGAGGGTGAGTTCGTCTGGCACCATCACGAGAGCGAGGACGAGCTGTTTCTGGTCGTGAAGGGCCGCCTGCGGATGAAGCTCCGAGACACGGACCTCGTGATCGAGCCGGGCGAGTTCGTCATCATCCCGCACGGCGTCGAGCATTTGCCGGTCGCCGACGACGAAACGCACGTGCTGCTGTTCGAGCCCCAATCGACCCTGAACACGGGGAACGTCCGCAATGAACGCACCGTCGCCAAGCTCGACCGGCTCTAAACTGATCGCCCGCATCTGGCACGGCGTGACCGACGCCGCACGGGCCGACGAGTACGCGGACTACCTCGAGCGCACTGGAGCCAAGGAGTGCCGCGCGACCCCCGGCAATCGCGGCGTCTACGTACTGCGGCGTATCAAGCAGGATCGCGCCGAGTTCACATTCATTTCGTTGTGGGATTCATTCGATGCAATCCGGCGCTTCGCCGGAGAGGACTATGAGAAAGCTCACTACTACCCGGAAGACCGCGACTTCCTCCTCGAGCTCGAGCCCTTCGTCGACCACTACGAGGTCCTCGCCGGAGCTTAGCCTCGACCCCCAGGGCGCGCGGGACTGGGAGGAGCTGCGCCAGCTCGGCCACCGCATGGTGGACGAGATGCTCGAGTACCTGCGGACCGTGCGGGAGCGCCCCGTCTGGCGCCCCGTGCCCGCCGACGTCCGCAAACGGCTGTCCAGCGCCGCCACGCCGCGCAAACCGACCCCGGCGGCCGACGTCTACGAAGAATTCAAGCGCGATATACTCCCCTACCCGACCGGCAACATCCATCCGCGGTTCTGGGGCTGGGTGATCGGCACGGGGAGCCCCTTCGCGATGCTGGCGGATATGCTGGCCTCCGGAATGAATCCACAGGTCGCCGAGTTCGACGACGCGCCCGCGGTCGTCGAGAATCAGGTGATCGGGTGGCTGGTCGAGCTGCTGGGACTGCCCGCCGAGACGCACGGCCTCCTCGTGTCCGGCGGTTCGATGGCGAACTTCGTGGGACTCGCGGTTGCGCGGAACGCGCGCGCGGGGTTCGACATTCGCGAAAGCGGCCTGCATGCCGGACCGAAACTCACGGTGTACGCCTCAACCGAGACGCATTCCTCCGTCCGCAAAGCCGTTGAGCTACTGGGGCTCGGGCACGACGCCCTGCGCTCGATTCCCGTCGGGGCCGACTACGCGATCGACCTGAAGGCGCTGCGCGCCACGCTGGCCGCCGACAAGGCCAAGGGCCTGCGGCCGATCTGCATCGTCGGCAACGCGGGAACGGTGAACACGGGAGCGACGGACGATCTCCGCACGCTGGCTGCGGCGAGCCGGGAGGAAAACACCTGGTTCCACGTCGATGGCGCGTTCGGCGCGCTCGCGGCGCTCGTTCCGGAGCTCCGCCCGCTGGTCTTGGGGCTCGAGCAGGCCGATTCCGTCGCGTTCGATCTGCACAAATGGCTGTACATGCCCTATGAGGTGGGCTGCACTCTGGTGCGCGACCAGAAANGTTCAACGTGACTCCCGCCTACCTCGCCTCGTTCGATCGCGGCATCGCAGCGGGCGGGTTTCCCTTCGCCGAGCGGGGGGTCCAGCTCTCGCGGGGGTTCCGGGCGCTCAAAGTGTGGATGTCGTTCAAGACGCATGGGCTGGACGCGTTCAGCCAGCTGATCCACCAAAACGTGCGCCAGGCGCATTATCTCGCGGGGCTCGTAACGAAACATCCGCGGCTCGAGCTGCTCGCGCCGGCGCCGCTGAACGTGGTCTGTTTCCGCTTCGTTGCGCCCGGCGCGGACGATGCGGCGTTGAACGCGCTGAACACGGAGATCCTGCTCCGAATCCAGGAAAGCGGCGTTGCGATTCCGTCGCAGACGATGCTCGACGGCAAGTTTGCGATTCGTGTCGCCATCACGAATCACCGCAGCCGCCGAGAGGATTTCGATCTGCTGGTGCGCACCGTCGACGAGACCGGCTCAGCTTTGCGCGTCGGGTGAGCCGACGATCTTCCCTTCGATCGGGTTGCTGAACGACCGCACGGTGTGATAGGCGAGATCGATGTCCTTGGCCTTCCCGAACTCGGTCAGGATGTCGTCCCAAATCGCCGAGACGGTGCCGCGGCGGCGGCGAGGCTCGATCAGGTAGCGAATCGTCAGGAGAATGCCCGAGGCCGAGGCGCTCGTGTAGACGATGGGGGTGAGCTTCTTGTAGTTGATGAGATAGTCGCGCGAAGCCGTCAACAGGTCGCGTTCGGCTTCCGCCGTGAGATGCTCGGCGTGCTTGAACGCGATCGCCGTCAGAATCTCCTTCGCTTTCTTCCAGTTGCTCTCGTAGGTCACGAGCACCGGCACTTCGTTCCAGATGTACCTGAAGCCCTTGTCGTAATTTGCGACCGGCTCGGTGAACACCTGCTGGTTCGGGACATGGACGATGCGCCCAGTACTCTGGTCCGCATCCACCCAGACGCCGATTTCATTCAGCGTGAACTGGAATAGCCGGATATCGATGACGTCGCCCTTGTGCTTGGCGATTTCGATGCGATCGCCGACTTCGAACGGTCGCCGCCACACGATGAACGCCCACCCCGCGAGGTTCGTCAGGGGATCCTTGAGCGCGATGGCGACGCCCGCCGAGACGAGGCCGAGAAACGTCGCGAGCGACTTGAAGCCTTCGAGCCACTCGCGCCCGATGACGAGGACGGCGATCGCGAGGGTCATGTAGGTGATCGTCTTGCGCCAGCGATAGCGCGACCAGGGATCGGTGACCCGCCGGTAGACAATCGCGAGGACGACCCGCTCGATGATCCAGAGCCCCGCGATCACGATGATCGTGACCAGCAGGTGCATCTGTACCGCTGGGCTCAGCCCGATACGGTTCTGGAGCCAGTCGCGCACGGTGGCCAAAGCTATGGGTCCTCCTACCTTTAGGCCACCGTGGAACAGCTCCATATCCTGCGCGACCTCGCGGTCATCTTCGCCGGCTCGCTGCTGGTCATTCTGGTCTTCTATCGACTCAAGCTTCCCGCACTCCCCGGATTCATCGTCGCAGGAATTCTGCTCGGTCCCAACGCGCTCGGCTTCGTCAACGATCCGCAGGATGTCGAAGGACTCGCCGAAGTCGGCGTGATCCTGCTGCTGTTCACGATCGGCATCGAATTCTCGCTGAGCCGCCTGAAGGAGATGGGCCGCCAGATCCTCGTGGGCGGGTTCTCGCAGATGGGCTTCACGATCCTGGCGACGCTGGCGGCGGGACTAGCGTTTCTGGGCAGCTGGCGCGTGGCCCTGTTCCTCGGATTCCTGATCGCCCTGTCGAGCACCGCCATCGTGCTCAAAGTCATGACCGACGCGGGTGAGATCGACGCTCCGCACGGTCGCCTGGCGACGGGCGTCTTGATCTTTCAGGACCTCTGCGTGGTGCCGATCATGCTGGTGCTCCCCTTCCTCGCGGGGAAGGCTGAAGGGGGCGTGATCGGGCTGCTGATCGCGCTGGGCAAGGCCGCGCTCGTCGTCGTCGGAGTGATCATTGCCGCACGGACCATCGTGCCGCGGGTGCTGCGCGAGATCCTGAAGACTCGCAGCCGCGAGCTGTTTCTCATCGCGGTGATCCTCATCGGCACTCTCACCGCCCTCGGCACGGCCGCCGCGGGCGCGTCGCTCGCCCTCGGCGCCTTCCTGGCCGGTCTCATCATCTCCGAATCCGACTACGGCAATCAGGCGCTCGCGGAGCTGATGCCGTTCCGCGACATCTTTATTTCGCTGTTCTTCGTGGCCGTCGGCATGCTGGTCCAGCTCGACATCATCCGCGAACACATCGTCCTCACGCTCGTCGCCGTAGCGGTGATCATGGGCGGCAAGACGCTAGCGGCGGCCGTCGGCCCAGCGCTCATGGGGTATTCGGGTCGCGTCGCGTTATTGGCGGGCGTCGCCGTGTCGCAGATTGGCGAGTTCTCGTTCGTGCTCGCGAAGGAAGGCCGAGTCGCGGGACTCTTGCCCGACCTCCTGTATCAGCAGTTTCTCGGCGTCGCGGTCATCACGATGCTCGTCACTCCCTTCCTGTTGCAGGGCGGGCCGGCGATGCTGGACGCGCTCGAGAAGCTGGTCCCGCTCGATCGACTGTTGCCAGGGTTCCGGCCCCGCGACTTGGCGCCGGTGCACGAGCAGGTCAAGGATCACGTCATCATCGCCGGGTATGGCCTCAACGGCCGGAACGTGACCGCGGCGCTGCGGTCCATCCACGTGCCCTATCTCATCGTCGAACTCAATGCGCAGACGGTCCGGAAGGCCCGTGCAGAGGGCGAGCCCGCGTTCTACGGGGATGCGACGCGCGAGGAGATTCTGCGCGCTCTGGGGGCGGATCGGGCCCGCATGCTGGTGATCGCCATCTCCGACCCGGCGGCGACGCGACGCATGGTGCGCGTGGCCCGCGACATCAATCCTGGCCTCTACATCATCACCCGCACGCGCTACGTCGTCGAGATTCCCGAGCTCACGCGGCTTGGCGCGAACGTCGTCATTCCCGAGGAGTTCGAGACCTCGATCGAGATCTTTGCGCGCGTCCTGGCCCATTACAACGTGCCGCGCGAAGAGGTCGAGCGTCTCGTCAGCGAGATCCGGGCCTCGCACTATCAGGCGTTGCGGCCCGGTTCCCGTCCCCGGCTCACGCTGACCGGGACGTTTCGAACGATCCCGGAAATAGATGTCGAGCGGATCGTGCTCGGCTCCACCGCACCTGTTGTCGGACGGACAATCGCCGATACCGCATTGCGGTCGAAGACCGGCGCGCTGATCCTCGCGGTGCGGCGTGGTGAGAGCGACGTGGCCACGCCGGACGCAGACTTCCGGCTCGCTGCGGGCGATGTGCTGGTGGTGGTGGGGCAGCCGCCGCAGCTCAAAAGCGCCTATCGCCTGCTCACCGGGAGCGAGCCGAGCTGAAGCGCCGCGTAAGCACCATCACTGGTTCAATTGAGGAAAGGAGATGCCATGGTCGCCGTCATTCCCGCCCTCCTGATCGCCGCACTCCAACAACCCACGGCACTGACAATCGGCTCGGCCAACGCCCGGCCCGGACAAGCCTCGTCAGGGTTCATCGAAGTGCCGGCCGGCAGCGACGCGGCGACGCGCATCCCAATCTCGATTGTCCGCGGCATGCAGGCGGGGCCAACGCTTGCGTTAGTCGCAGGCACTCATGGCTCCGAGGTCGCACCCATCGTCGCGCTGCAACGCGTGCGCGCGATAATCGATCCCGCGGCGCTGCGCGGCACCGTACTCATCGTCCACGTCGCAAACATGCCATCGTTCCTCGGCCGAACGATCTACTACAGCCCGATCGACGGGAAGAACCTGAACCGCGTCTATCCCGGCAAGGCGGACGGCACGGTGTCGGAGCGGATTGCCTACGCGATTACCAATCAAATCATCGAGCGCGCGGACTACCTCGTCGACATGCATGCGGGCGACGGGAACGAGTCGCTCCGGCCCTACAGCTATTGGAGCCCGCTCGGCCTCAACGCACGGGCTGATTCGATTGCGCGGGAGATGGCGCTGGCCTTTGGGAGCGATCACATCGTCGTTGACACGGCGCGGCCACGTGACGTCCGCGCATCGGTCTACACGCAGAACACGGCGCAACTACGGGGCAAGCCCTCGATCACCACGGAGACCGGATACCTCGGCATCCCCGCCGAAGACATGGTGCAGCGGAACGTGGACGGCGTCTTTCGGTTACTGCGGTATTTCCATATGGTGCCGGGTGACGTCGAGCTCGTCCGACAGCCGTTGCTTTTCGAGCGTGCCGAGGTGCTCCGTAGCCCCGCCACCGGCGTATGGCACGCACGGGTCGAGCGCGGCCAGAGTGTGCAGAAGGGCGCCATCGTAGGCGTGCTCACCGATTTCTTCGGCAACCAACAAGCCGAGATCCGGGCGCCGTTCGGTGGAATCGTGCTGTATGTGGTCGCTACGCCCGCCATGTCGCAGGGTGAGCCGATGGGGATGATTGGAGAGCCGCGACTGGAACGGTGAGCGGTTAGGCATCGTCCCACGCCACCGCAAACACCCCACCGCACCGCGAGCACCGGATCTCGGTCGGGCGTCCGTTCAGCGGTGCTCGACCGCGACAGCCCGGGCAGACGGCGTATTGGGAGCCCCAACTCAGCGGGACCATGACCGCGTCCGACGGGCGGGCGACGACGGACCACCGTTTGGGCCGCAGGGGCACGATCTGCAGCGAGGACCTGGGCACGCTAAAGGGCCGACTCTCAACCTCGAGGACGGCTTCGTCTGGAGTGAGGCGAAGGACTTCGTACCAAGCACCCCGCCGCACATGGCAGTTCACATCGCCGCGCACACGAGCCCATTGCGGTACCTCGGGCATGCTTGCGCCTCCGAAGCGCCTTCCTATACCTAGGTAGACAAGCGGGGCGCCGTCAACCGCGACGACGTGCGCTCAAGGCGACCACCGCCGCCAGCCACAACCCAAAGGCGAGAATCGCATCTTCCCACCACGCGAACGACCTGCGCCTCATCAGAGCTCCCTTCGCCCGTACGTGAGGCAATTCGTGTGCCTGCGAGGCGGCTGCGTTCGGGGCGGGTGTGCCAACCGCACAGCGTCAGCGTGGACCGGGCTCGATATCGTGGCGGTACCGCAACGGGCGATCACCGCGGTTACCCCACGCCCCGCCGGTCGAGGCTCCTGTATTGAATCGCCTCACTCACATGCTTGGGCTCGAGCGCCGCAGCCTCATCGAGGTCGGCGACTGTTCGCGCGATCTTGAGGATGCGATGGTAGGCCCGTGCCGACAATCCGAGGCGCGTGATTGCCGTCTTCAGCAATGCATCCGCACCGTCCGAGACCTTGCAATGGGCGCGGATGTCGCGCGGCGCCATATGCGCGTTGGCATAGATCCCCGGCCGATTCGCGAACCGCTCGCGCTGCACCGTGCGCGCCCGGTCCACGCGCTCGCGCATCGCCTCACTCGGCTCACCGCCACTTTCGCCCGTGAGCGCTTTGTACTTCACCGCTGGAACCTCCAGATGGATGTCGATGCGATCAAGCAACGGGCCTGAGACGCGCGCAAGATAGCGCTGCACGACGAGAGACCCGCAGGCGCAGGTGTGGTGCGGATCGCCGAACCAGCCGCAGGGACAGGGATTCATCGCGGCGGCGAGCATGAAGCGCGCCGGGTAGGAAAGGCTCATCGCTGCTCGCGCGATCGTCACCACGCCATCTTCCATCGGTTGGCGTAAGACCTCGAGCACGTTCTTGCGGAACTCGGGCAGCTCGTCGAGAAACAGGACGCCCCCGTGCGCGAGGCTCACCTCGCCGGGGCGCGGATAGGATCCGCCGCCGATCAAGCCCGCATCCGAGA
>QHTW01000111.1 GCA_003220955.1 Gemmatimonadota bacterium
TCCCACTCGGCGAACGTGCCGCGCTGCTCCGCCAGCTTCTCCGACGCGACCTTCGACTCCTCGTCGATGAACTCCATCATCTTCCGGCCGAGGGCGACGCCTTCATCGGAGTTGTACGGGATGCCGAGCCGCGCGAGCAGGTCGGCCCAGCCCATGATCCCGAGGCCGATGCGGCGGATCCGCTTCGCCAGATCGTCGATCTCGGCGAGCGGGTACTTGTTCGCGTCGATGACGTTGTCGAGGAAGTGCGTAGTGAGATGCACCGCCGTACGGAGGCCATCCCAATCCACCTCGCCGTTCTTCACGAACAGGCCGACGTTGATCGAGCCGAGGTTGCACACGTCGTAGGGGAGCAGTGGCTGCTCGCCGCAGGGGTTCGTGGCCTCGTAGCTGCCGAGGTGCGGCACCGGGTTGTAGTGGTTGGCGCGATCGATGAAGAACACGCCCGGCTCACCCGTCTTCCAAGCGCCGTGGACGATCTGCTTGAACACATCACGGGCGTCGAGCTGGCCGACGACCTTGCCGGTGCGGGGGTGGATCAGGTCGTAGGACTTCCCGGCCCCGAGCGCGACCATGAAGGCGTCCGTGACCGCGACCGAAATGTTGAAGTTCGTGACCTGCGTCAGGTCGTCTTTGCAGTGGATGAAATCCATGATGTCCGGATGATCCACCCGCAGGATGCCCATGTTCGCGCCGCGGCGTGTCCCGCCCTGCTTGACCACATCCGTCGAGGCATCATAGAGCTTCATGAACGAGACGGGACCGGACGCTACACCCATCGTCGAACGGACGACGTCGTTTTTGGGGCGCAATCTGGAGAACGAGAATCCGGTCCCGCCGCCCGACTGATGCACCAGCGCCATCGCCCGGAGCGTGTCGTAGATGCCCGAGCGGCCGTTGGAGAGGGCGTCTTCCACCGGGAGCACGAAGCAAGCGGACAGCTGGCCGAGCGGCCGGCCGGCGTTCATCAGTGTGGGAGAGTTGGGCATCCACACCCGTGTCGCCATGAGCTCGAAAAACGTCTCGGCCAGGCTCTCCACCGCCCGGTCTGAAGCTCCGTAGGTCCGATCGGGCGCCGCAATCGTGCGGGCCACCCGCCAGAACAGGTCCCGCGGGCGCTCCACCGGCCTCCCCTGGTCGTCCTTGACGAGGTACCGGCGCTCGAGGACAGTCAGGGCGTTGGCATTCAGACCAAGCCGAGCTTCAGATGCGGTCATGCGAATCTCACGGCGAATCGAGTTGAATTTAGGAAGTTAGCGGAACGTGGAGGCCCAAGGTAGGCGCGCGAGTAGAGCCCGGCAAGACTGAAGACTCTCGTTGTCGCGACTCGCACTCCGAGTATCAACATCACAAAGTTGTTCTCTCCACCGGGAACGCTCCACGCCGATGTCGGGCCGCCTCCTCAACGTAATGCTCCCAGGTTCCCTTGATTCGGGCACGCAGACCATCGTCGACGTGACGGACGACACGGGCGGGCACACCCATGACGAGCGAGCCGGGCGGGACGCGCATCCCCTCCGGCACGACCGCTCCCGCGGCGATCACACTCCCCGTGCCCACATGCACGTCATTAAGAAGGATAGCGCCCATCCCAATGAGACACTCGTCCTCCACGGTGCAGGCGTGCAGAATGACCCTGTGCCCGACGCCCACGCGGGCGCCGATCAACGCCGGTTTCCCCTCATCCACGTGCACGATCGTGGCGTCCTGGAGATTGGTGGCCTCCCCGATCACGATCGGCGCCATATCCCCGCGCAGCACGGCCTGGTACCACACGCTGGAGCGAGGGCCCAGCGTCACATCGCCCAGCACGACGGCGCTGGGCGCGATGAACGCTGTGGGGTGGACTACTGGCGTACGGGCTGGAATGGCCACTGCACCCACGCCTCGGTCGGCTCACCGTTTTTCTGAGCCGGATTCCAGCGGAGGTTCTTGGCCATATCGAGAGCTTCGTTGTTGAACGTCTCGACGTTGGAGGGAACGAACACGCGCGCTTCCATCGTCGTGCCGTTGCGAGAGACGCGCACGAGCAGGATCGCCTGACGGGGAAAGATCGGTACGTCCGCCGCCACTGGAATGAGGGTCGGCGACAGCGGCAGCGGACGTGTATCGAAGCAGAGGTTGTCCTGATTGTAGGCAGGTCCAAACTGGTCGCATGGCCCGCCGGTATCCTCGCTGGTCTGCATGTCGACCCGCACGTTGTAGGTCTCACCCGCGGTGATGATGACCTGACGGTCATACATTCGAAAACCGCTGGCCCGCACCGTCAGGTGACGGACCCCGGAGGGGAGGTCGACCTGATTGCCGCGGACCGGCTGTCCGTCGATCATGACGCGGGCCCCTTGCGGCAGATTCTGGAGCACGAGCTTCCCGGGCGCACCGGGTGCCGGCGCCGGAGGCTCGACCGCCGTCGCGTGGCTGGTGTCTACCGTTCCCGTGCTGTCGCCCGCCGCGAGGCGCGTCGTGTCGCGCGCGGCCGTCGAGTCGGGGCGGGGCCCCTGCTTGTACGCGTAGAACCCGCCCCCACCGAACACCGCGCCGACGACCAGGAGCCACAGCAACAGTCCCGAGAGCACGGAACGGCGCGGTTGCTCCCCGGTCAGCGTCGCTGGTACGGCTCCATCGACGGGTGGACGCGTCCCGGTCGCGCGCGGCAATGGCGTCGTGGGTGCGGAGGCGATCCGCACGCCCGCCAGCGACGGCATTGCGAGCGTCGCATCGGTGGTGAAGGAGACGGAGCGGCCGCCCTCGAGGACGCTGATCAACTCGTCGGCGTTCTGGAAACGTTGCGCGGGCGTCTTGGCCATCATCTTCCGAACGATCTCGAACAGCTGGCGCTGCTCGGGATTCTCGAGCGGCGGGGTGGGAATCTCCTCCATGATGTGCTTGTAGCCGATGGAGAAGGAATCCTCACCGTCGAACGGCACGCCACCGGTGAGACACTGGTAGGCGACGACGCCCAGCGAATAGAGGTCGCTGCGACCGTCGAGCGGCTGCGCCTTGGCCTGCTCGGGACTCATGTAGTGCGGCGTGCCGATCGACATTCCGGTCCCGGTCAACTTGCCGCCCGACGCCGCCTTCGCGATGCCGAAGTCGGTGACCACCGCGTGGCCGTGCTCATCGAACATGATGTTGTCGGGCTTGATGTCGCGATGGACGATTTCCTTCTTGTGGGCGTAGGAGAGCGCGCGGCCCACTTCGGCGAGGACCCTCTTGATCTCGGCGGGAGGCAGTGAGCCGCGCGCCGCGAGGACGCTGGAGAGCGGCTTGCCCCGCAGAAACTTCATGACGAAGTAGATGATCCGGCCCGATTTCCCGACGCGGTAAATCGGGATGATGTTCGGGTGTTCGAGCTTCGCCGACGTGCGCGCCTCGCGCTGGAAGCGCTCGACGAATTCCTTGTCGAACGCGAGCGAGAACGGCAGCACTTTGATCGCGACTTCGCGGTCGAGCTGCTTCTCTTTCGCCTTGAACACGATGGCCATGCCGCCGCGCCCCAGCTCCTCGAGGATTTCGTACTCCGCGTCGAGCTCCTGGCGCACCATGTCGATCTCGGCGATGTCCGCCGCCTCGGCGCGCACGCCCGTGGGCGTCATCGCGGTCAGGTCGAGGCCGCAAGAATCGCAGAACTTCGCGGTGTCCTTATTCTGGGTGCCACAGCGAGAGCAGTACAATCCGATCTCCGAGGGGACGGGGCTAACTTAGGGTTCGCCCCGGAGACGGTCAACAGAACGCGTCGGTTTTTCAGAAATCGGCGGCAAATGCGGCGTAGAACTGAGGATGACCGGTCGCGGGCTGCGCGATGCCCAACCGGACACGCAACGGCAGATCGTAACTGACCGTCATGTCGCCGATCAACTCCGCGCCCAGCGAGCGCAGACGATGCAGTCGCGCCGGCTCCCCGACGTTCCACGCGTCGCCGACATCGCCGAACACAGCGAAGGCCAGTTTGTCGGCACCAAAGGGAAGGTGACCCAGCAATCGGCCGAGCAGCGTGACGGGCATGCGGTACTCCGCCGTCAGCGTGGCGGCGCGACGGCCGCGCAGCGCGTCGGCCGGATAGCCGCGCACCGGAAACGTGCGAAACGTGGCTCCTGCCTGCCCGAACCCGAAGTTCACACCGCCTGACGACACACCGCCCACGGACAAGTGATCGGGAATCGGTCCGTCCATCGCGCCGAACGCGCCGCGCAGCGCGAAGACGGGATACGCAAATCCCAGCTTCGGCCCGAGGCGCGCGTAGAGATTGCCGCGCGCGCGCACCTCATTGAGCCAGCGGTCCGTGCCCTGCTCTTCTTTCCGCCGATACAGCAAGGCGGCCGACGCGCCGTCTTGCAGCGACACCGAGAGCGGCGCCGCAACCACCGAGCCGAGCGCGAGGGTGGCGGACCCGCCGACTCGATCACGATTGATACAGCCATTGCAGATAGCGGCGAGATTCGTATCGGGAATGGAGACATAGCGCCTTCCTTCATACTCGGCGGCGACGCGCAGCGAGACGAAGCTCCGCCAACGATGCGCCAGCATCGTCGCGCCGATCGAGCCCTCACGGTGCTCCGACGACACGACGTGGCCGGTGCTGTCGATGCCGGTCAGCGACCAGTCGTTAGACACGTAAAAATCGAGCGTGGGGTCGCCCAGCGCCTGACTGAGCAGGAAGAAGTACCCCTGCGCGCGGGCCGGCGACCCGGACACCAAAGCCTCGACAACGTAGGTGTAGCGTCCGACGGCGTCGGCGCCAGCGGTCGCCGCGCCGAGGAAGCGGCCGGCCTGTCCAGCATTGAGGCCCAGCGGAATCCAGAAGTGGGGCCGCAGCGAGCCCCACGAGGCGTAGCCGGTCTCGCGCATCGCAACGGGCGGTGCCGAGTCGAAGGCCAACGCTGCGGGCAGCATCACGGGCCGCGGCGGTAGCGCAAGGGGCGCAACGGCGCGCAGCTCCCAGCCGTCATTTCCCAGCGTCGCAAATGCAACCCGGCCGTCAGGGAGCGGCGCCGGCGCGCGCGCGCCGAGCGGTTCCTCGGTCACCTGGGTGATGCCTGCGCCTGCGCGCCAGCGATGAAGCTGTGGGAAGCCGCCGGCATCCATCACAAACAACACGTCATCCGACGACCACACCGGGTCCGCGATCACGCTTCCCGAGGCCGCTTGCACGAGCACTTCCACCGACTCGGGCGCGCCGGCCCGCCAGCGCACCAAAGCCCAGTGGCCCCGCTCATTTCGCGGCGCCACGATCCAGCGACCGTCGGGCGAGGGCGCCGCTGGCCCCCAGGTCGCATCGTTCGCCTGCGCTCCCGCGCTCGGCGTCTCGCGGCCGGCGGTGAGCTTCAAGGTCGAGAGCTGGCCGCCGCCGGTTCGTGGCTCCATGAGCCGGGCGGCGGTGGTCATCCGCGTCCACGCCCCATCCGGAGACCAGCGCCAGAGATCGCTGCGCACAGTCCAGCGCGCGGTGTAGTCGAGCTGTGCGACGACCAGCGTGTCGCCGAGCCAGTCGTAGCTCACCTGGCCGTTGACCCGATGCGACCGCCGCACCGCTCCAGTCGCCGGATCGATGACGCGCAAGCGGCGCGCCCCGCGCCAGTCGTCGTGGACATACGCGAGGCTGCGCCCGTTTGGAGCGATGCGCGGCACCGGCTCGAAACGCAACCGCCCGTCGATCAGCTGGCTGCGGGTGCGCGACCGTTCCGGCGCGGCGACGACGACGGAACGGGTCCACACATTGGTCAACGCGTTGGGCACGCCCGCGTGGCGCAGCTGGCGTCCCACGCGAAATGGGATGAGCTGACCGCTCGTCGCCTCGATGAAATGCGGGACCACGGAGTCCCCGGCGGTCCGCGACACATAATCCCAGAAGCGGCTGCCGTAGGCGTACGGCGCGAGCCCGTCCGGCCAGCGCGAGAAGTACAGCGCGTCCCACGGCGACCGCGCGCGACTCGCGGCGGCGAAGGTGCCGTCGGCGCGACCGCCGGTGGTGAAGCGCGACTCGTAATACGTGGCCAGCCCTTCAATCACCCAGCTCGGCTGGTATTGGTTGGGGAAGAGGCCGGGGGCCCGGCCGAACACCGCCTGCAGCGTCTTCCAGAGTCCGCGCGAGCGGTCCAGATGGAAGACGTGCGTCAGCTCGTGCACGATCACGAGGCGCTCCCAACTATCGTAGTTCTGCAATCCGGGATCCGTCACGGGCGGCACGAGAAAGATCGTGAACCGATTCGAAGGAAATACGGTGGTGAAGCCATTCGCGGCGTCGACGTCGTCGGAGAGCGTCAGGTCGATGATGCCGCGCGGGGGATGCAGCTCACCCGAGAGCAGCACGTAGGCGCGTTCGGCCTCGCGTGCGGCCACCACGGCGCGGGCGCGATAGTCGGGACGGAAGTGGACACGGAAGTGTTGGGTGTGGAGCGTGCGCCACGTGCCTGAGGGGTCCTGGGCAGATGCGGCGCCTGGAAAGGCCAGGAGTAGAATGACAGCTACACGTGTCAACTTCACCGCGCCATCTCCCTCAGAAAGTCTTCGATCCCCCGCGCCACACCACGCGCGTACCGCATGCGGCCTTCAGGCGTCAGGAGCATCGCCTCCTGCTCTGGAATCATCATGAACAACCCTTCCGTGAGTGCGGAGGGCATCCACGGGTTTCGCACCAGCGCATAATCCCCTCGCCCCATTCCCAAATCCCTGGTCCCCAGCTCCACGACGAGCGCGCGATCGAGCGCCCGCGCGAGCGCGGCACTTCGGGGATGGAAGTAGTACACGCTGGTCCCGTTGTTGACGAACGGATTCACTCCGTCGGGCGGCGCATTGGCGTGGATCGAGACGAGCACGTCGGCATCGTGCTCCTCGGCAAACCGGGTCCGCGGAAACAGCTCGACCGGCGTCGAGTCGGTCCGCGTCAGGAGCACCGTCGCTCCCGCCCGCTCGAGCAGCGTCTTCGCCTGCTGGGCGACCGCGAGCGTGGCGACCGGCTCCCACAGACCCGCCGGACCCTTCGCGCCAAGCGGCGGATGGCCCGGGTCGAGGACAATGGTGCGGCCGGCAAGGGGCCGGCGCGGATCGATGACCGGCGGCCGGCGAATCTCGAGTAGCAGATCGCGACCGCTCCACCGCGTGCGATAGCCCCACACTCGACCCGCGAGCGCCGCGGTGATCGTTACCTCATCGGACGCGGGTTGCGCGTAGGTCATCCGCTTCACATACGGATCCGTCCCGCCGTACTGCATCCAGTTCACATCCGAGGCGACGCCGTACAACCGCAGCGTGAGGCTCTGCTCGTCCTCTTCTACTTTATAGGGCACGTGCGCGGGCAGCGGGACACGCAGGGCCAGCGAACGCGGCCCTGCGATCAATCGCACCGAGCCGACGATGCCGCCCGGTGGCGGCGTGCCGGGAGCGAGCGGTACAACGTCCGCCGGTTTCACCCACGCGATCGCGCCGCGCGACAATTGCAGCCGCGTCTGGCTGCCCCAGCGCGCCGTCGCGACCGAGGTCGTGCCGAGCGGGAAGAACCAGTTGTAGGTGCCGTAGGGGACAGCTTTGCCGACCGTCAGGCTATCGCTCTTGCCCGTGTGCGCCGTGTCGTCGTTGAGCACCACGACGCTCAGGTGCACGCGATCGAGCGTATCGAGCACCAATGGCCACACCGCCCGCGCGGTATCGGTTCCGACGATTGCTTCGACGATCGCGTCGCAGAGCGGCGTGGCGGGCAGCCACGCGACGTAGCGGTCGGCCGCCGGCGGGAGACGGTAGGCGCTCGTATCGGTACCGAACGCGCGGACGCCCCACGCCGGCTCTCCGGGCAGCGTATCGGGGACGAACCGCACCTCCCCTTTCGTCTCTTCCGTGCGCAGCCGCACGCGCGCGCCCGGCGCCGCGCGAACCGACAGCCGAACGCCCTCGCCGGCGGGAAACGCGAGCGTGTCGGTCGGCGTGAAGCTCGTCGTGTCGATCCAGGCGCTGACGCCCGGCGGGGGGCGGTACGGCTGAGCGATGCGCGCGACGAATGTGGTCTCCTGCTGCTCGACGCCGATTCCCGCGCGCGCGACGGCCTGGAAATGCGCCAGTGAATCATTCGGCAGCGGTATCCAGGCGAGCCAGCTGCCGTTGGGAGCCACGTGAACCGGGAAACCGTTGATCGACAACACGACATCACCACGCCCGCGGCCCACACTCCCGAACAGGAACGACGAATCCTGTGCCTGGATCGGCTCGGCGGTGTCGGGATAGACGATGGTGATGTGGACTGGCTCGCGGGAACCGGGGGCTGGAGCTGCGGCGGAAGACTCACGACGGGCTGCGGAAGAAGCCGCGCAGCCCGTCGCGGCGACAAGCAGCGCGATACGGACGAGTCGCATGTGGCGCAAGGTAGCGTCGAGCAATAGATTGGGCCACCTAACGTTATGCCCCTGAGCGCTTGCCAATACTGCGGCCGGCAGAACGACTCCGGCGCGCAGTTCTGCTCCGATTGCGGCAAGCCGCTGACCAAGGCGGCGGCCGCGCGAGCCGCTGTCGCCGCGGGCGGGGGCGGCGGGGGCGGGCTGGTCTCACGCACCAGCGGGCCAGGCTTGGAGGGCAATGCGCCGACGGACGCTCCCTGCCCGGTGTGCGGATCGGTCGTCACCTCGCCCGGCGCGGGAGGACTCGACCGCCGCCTCATTCCCGACCGACGCGCCGATCACTCCCTGACACTGGTTCTGGTTTCCGAGTTGGCCACCGAATTGGCGCGCTTTGAGCGCAAGCACGCCGCGACGACCATCGGGCGCACCGAAGGCGACGTCCAGTTCCCCGAGGACCAGTTTCTCTCCCCACTGCATGCCAAGCTGGTGTGGGAGGAAGGGCGCCTCGAAGTACGCGACCTCGGCAGCCGCAACGGCACGTGGGTCTTTCTCGAAGCTCCCTACCGCCTGGCCGACGGTGACCTGATCCTGATCGGCTCGCAGGTGCTGCGCTTCAAACGGCTCGGCTACCCCGGCCCGCACACGGCCGAAGCCGACGCGACCAAGCGTATGGGGAGCATGGTGCCGAGCGCGGACATCGCCACTCTGACGCAACTTCGCACCGACGGCAGCTCGCGGGATGTCATTCAACTCTCTCCCGGCCGCGACATTCACATCGGCCGTGAGCGCGGCGACTGGATCTTCCCATACGATCCGTCGATGAGCGCGCAGCACGCGACGGTGCGCTCCGAGGATGCTGATTTCGTATTGGTCGACGATCACAGCCGCAATGGCGTCGCCATCGCGGCGCGCGGCGCGATGCCGCTGCAGCACGGCTCACGCATCATGGTGGGCGACAAGCTGCTGCGGGTCGAGCTGCCCGCCGCCGCACCCATCCCGGCATGAAGATCTGTCCGGTCTGCTCCACCGAATATCCCGACGACGTGAAGTTCTGTCCCAACGACGGGCAGACGCTGCGGTCGGCGGCGCCCGCGAGCGACCTGATCGGCCAGATCGTTGCCGATCGCTACCACGTCGTGAAGCAGCTGGGCGAAGGCGGCATGGGTCAGGTCTATCTCGCCGAGCACGTCAAGATGGGGCGGCGCAGCGCGATCAAGGTGATGAATCCGTCGATGGTGCATGATCCCGACGCCGTCGCGCGCTTCAACCGCGAGGCCGCGAATGCCAGCCGCATCAACCACCCCAACGTCTGCGCGATTTACGACTTCGGTGAGACGCCCGACGGCTTGATCTATCTCGCGATGGAATTCATCGAGGGCGAGCCGCTGACCGACGTGATCGAACGCGAGGGCGCGCTCCCCCTGGCCCGCGCCGCGGCGATTTTCCTCCAGACTGCCGACGCGCTCCAGGCCGCGCACGACCTCGGCATCGTGCACCGCGATCTCAAGCCGGACAACATCATGGTGTCCAGGCGCAAAAGCGGCGGCGATATGGTGAAGGTCGTCGACTTCGGGATCGCCAAGGCGGTTGGTGGTGATCAGGCCGGGCAGAAAGTCACGAAGACGGGCCTGGTCGTCGGGACGCCCGAATTCATGAGCCCGGAGCAGTTGTCGGGGGATCCCGTGGACGGCCGCAGCGATCTCTACTCGCTGGGCCTAGTGCTCTACCGCATGCTGACCGGCAAGGTGCCGTTTGAAGCGACGTCGGTGCAGGAGACGATGATCAAGCGTCTGACCGACGAGCCGACGACGCTCGCCGAGGCCCGGCCCGATCTCTCGTTCCCCGCCGGATTACAGCGGGTGCTGGATACCGCGCTCGCGCGGACGCCGCTCGAGCGCTATCAAACGGTTACGAAGTTCGCGGCCGACGTCGCGGCGGTGACGGGACGTCCCGTCGAGGGCGCTGTACCGCGCACGCGCTCGAGGGGGGATCAAGAAGGAAAGACGCAGCTGCTCGACCCCACCGGCGGCGGGCCAACGCAGCGGATCTCGGCGCAGCAGCCGGCTTTCGCCAAGCGCCGCTCACTCATTCCCGCGGCGATCGGCGTGGTCGCACTGCTGGCAGCGGGCGGCGCGTGGATGGCGCTCAGGGGTAACGTGGCGCACGACACGGCGACAGACCCGGGCACTCGCCAGACTGATAGTGTGCGACCCTTGGCGAATCGGGACTCCGGACAACGCACTCGGCGTTCGGCTCCGCCCCCCCCACCCCCGGCACCCGCCGCTTCGTCGCGCTTCAACCTCGCCGGCGCTGGGGCAGCGTTGACCGAGCTACTCGATTCGATCGATACCTACCCCAATAAAATGGTGCGCGACTCCGCGAGCGCGTTCTACAATGCGCCGGGAATCTCCAAGAGTGACAAGGCGATGGCGGCGTTCGTCATCGGCAACACGTACTTCCAACTCAAGGATCGAGCACAGGGATGCAGTTGGATACGAACAGCGGGGTCAATCGATCCTTCCAGCTCCGTGTATTCCACCTTCGTGCGGGCGCAGTGTAACTAGCGATGTTCGGGCGCTCCAATAAAGCGATCCGCGTCGAGGTCTTCGGCAAGACCGACCTCGGGCGCACGCGCGACCACAACGAGGACCGCTTCCTCGTCGCCGACCTGACGCGCAAAGCCGCCTCGCTGCAGCCGGACGTACGGCGCCACGACATCGGCCCCCGCGGTACGCTGTTCGTCGTCGCCGACGGGATGGGCGGCGCGGCCGCAGGTGAGCTGGCGAGCGAGATGGCCGCTGACACGATCTACGCGCATCTCATGAAGACGTGGAACGCCGATGACGAAGTCACGCCCCAGCGCTTCGCGTACCGGCTGAAAGAAGCCGTCGAAGTCGCCAACGCCAGCATTCACGCGCACGCCAAGGCGCATCCGGAAGTGCGCGGCATGGGAACGACGACCACGGCCGCGGGCGTGTTGAACGATCACCTCTATCTCACCCAGGTCGGGGACAGCCGGGCGTATCTGATTCGCGGCGGCCAGGCGCATCAGATCACCAAGGATCAGTCGCTGATGCAGCGGCTGGTCGAAGCGGGCGAGCTGACCGAAGAAGAAGCGGCGCAAAGTGAGCGCCGCAACATCATTCTCCAGGCGCTTGGCCCGGATCCGAAAGTCAAGGTCGACCTGACGCATCAGGAAGTACGGCGCGGCGACATCCTCGTGCTCTGCTCGGACGGCCTGTCAGGACAGGTCAAGAAGGAAGAGATCGCGCAGATCGTGACCTCGACGCCCGATCTGAGCGCGGCGTGTGACAAGCTGATCGCGCTCGCCAACGACCGCGGCGGGCCGGACAACATCACGGTGGTCATTGCGCGCTTCGACGGCGAAGGCCTGCGCGATTCCCGGGGGGGAGGCGACCAGCAGGAAGACGTCGGCCATC
>QHTW01000315.1:0-1563 GCA_003220955.1 Gemmatimonadota bacterium
CGGCCATTGAGGCCGTACCCGGCAATGATGACGTGATTCTTGACCTGCTCGTGGACGGGCGCGAGCTCGCGCGGCCGGAACCCGGGCAAGAGCCTGTCGAGTGGGACGACTGTCTCGAGTGCGTCGAGGATCGCCGGGCCGCCATGCAGCAGGAACGGCGTCACCAGCATCGTGATCACCGCAACGCCGAGGAACTGCTGGTACAACAGATCCGGCAACAGCCCCGCGACACGGCCTTCCTTCGCGAGCACGAACGAGAACTCGCCGATCTGCGAGACCGCGACCCCCGCGAGCAGGGCGACGCGCCCCGAGTAGCCCATCAGCGCCGGGCCGACCGCCGCGGACAGCGTCTTGCCGCCCATGATCACGGCAACGGCCAGCACCGTGACGCCGATATGGGCCGAGATGGTGCCGAGCTGCACCAGCATCCCGACGGCGACGAAGAACAGCGAAATGAAGATGTCGCGGAACGGCATGAGCTCGGCGAGCGCCTGGTGGCCGTAATCCGATTCCGAAATGATCAGACCCGCGAGGAACGCGCCCAGGGCGAGGGATGCCCCGGCGGCGGCGGTGCCGAGCGCGGTGAGGGTGCCGATGAGAATGACCGCGATCAGGAAGAGCTCGCGGCTGCGCGTTTTCAGGATCGCCGCGAGCGCGCGCGGCACGATCGTGCGGGCCGCGAGGACGACGCCGACCACGACGAGCGCCGCCTTGCCGAGCGCCAGGAGCAGCCCCACCGGACCGCCGGCCGCCTTCCCGGCGAGGAACGGCAGCACCAGCATGATCGGCACCACGCAGAGGTCCTGGAAAATGAGGACACCGGTCGCGAGACGGCCGTGCGGCGCGTCGATCTCTCCGGTGTCCGTCAAGACCTTCAGCACGACTGCGGTGCTGGACAGCGCAATCAGGAATCCGAGGAACAGCGATACCCGCCAGTCGCCCAGCAACGCGAGACCCACGGCCAACGTCGCCAGCACCGTGAAGGCCATCTGCGAAAACCCGCCGACCAGAATCTGACGCCCCATTTCCCGCAGGCGGCTGAGCGAGAACTCGATCCCGATCGTGAACAGCAGCATGATCACGCCGACCTCGGCGAGGCTCTCCACATCCTTCGGATCGGACACAAGCGCGAGCGCATTGGGGCCCAGCAGAATCCCGGCGACGATGAAGCCGGGCAGGGCGGGGAGCTTGAAGCGATGGAAAACCAGAATGACCAGCAGTGAGCCGGCGAAGATGACGGCGAGGTCGCGAAGGATGTGTAGCTGTTCCACGGTGGCCTAAAACTAGGAGGCCTCGTAGCTTTGGCCACCGTGCGCGACTGGCTGCAAACCCGTATTGGGCTGAGTCCCGAAATGCAGATGCACCTGCTGGTCACGGTCATCGTGATCGCGGGACTGTGGATTCTCGAGCGGCTCGTCCTCGCGCTGGTCTACCGCCGCGTCACCGATCCCTGGTCACGCTACCGCTGGCGCAAGACGATCACCTACATCACGCTCGCGATCGCCGTGATGGTGATCGGGCGGGAGTGGCTCGAAGGCTTCAAATCCCTCGCCACATTTCTCG
>QHTW01000315.1:1644-3007 GCA_003220955.1 Gemmatimonadota bacterium
ACCTCGGCGACGTCATCGACGTGCATCTGTTCCAGTTTACGCTGAACGAGATCGGCGTCTGGGTGGACGCGGATCAGAGCACCGGTCGCATCGTCCACATCCCGAACCAGATGGTCTTCACCGAGCCGGTCGCGAATTATGACAAGGGCTTCAAATACATCTGGAACGAAGTACCCGTGCTGGTGACCTACGAGAGCAACTGGAAAAAGGCGAAGGAGATTCTCACCGCCATCGCGTTCAAGCACGCCGAGCATCTGACGGCGGAGGCGGAGCGCGATCTGCTGGCGGCCTCACAGCAGTTTCTAATCAATTACAAGAAGCTGACCCCGATCGTCTACACCGGCACGTCGGCGTCCGGCATTCTGCTCACCGTTCGCTATCTCATCGAGCCGCGCCGCCGCCGCGGCACCGTCTCGGCGATCTGGGACGATATCCTGACCGAATTCGGGAAGGTGCCGGATATCGAGCTTGCGTATCACACCGTGCGGTCGTTCAGCAATCCTATCGAAGGGAAGATCGTCGGGACGGCCGAGGAGCAGAGCTAGCCTTTCCGGAGTGCGGTCCCGGTCTCGACGACGGTGCGCACCAGCAGATCGAAATCCGCTCGGCGGCTGCGGTGATTCGTGATGGCGACACGAATCGCAAATCGGCCGTCGAGCATCGTCTGCGACGGAATCGCCACCCCGCTTTCCTGAATTCGCAGCAGGATCTCCTTGTTGAGCGCGTTCAACGCGACATCGTCCGCGCCTGGCGCAACGAAGCGGAAACAGACCACGTTCAGCGGCGCCGGCGCGAGCAATTCAAGCCGGGGATGCTTGGTCACGAGCCCGGCGAGGTAATGAGCCTGGCGCACGTTCTGATGAATCAGGCGCGCGTAGGCGTCCACACCGTGTGTCTTGAACGACATCCAGACCTTGAGGGCGCGGAAGCCGCGCGAGAGCTGCACGCCGCGCTCGGCGAAGGGAAAGCCGCCGGCCGGCCGCGATGCCACGATCGAACGACGCGAGATAGGCGGGAGTCACGTTGAACGTAGCGCGATGGGCTTTCTGGTCGCGCACCAGAGTGCATCCCACCTCATAGGGCATGTACAGCCACTTGTGCAGATCGAACGCGACTGAATCGGACTGCTCGAGTCCTCGAACCAGCGGGCGGAGCTCCGGAACGAGCGCCGCGAGCGCGCCGAACGCGCCATCGACGTGGAACCAGGTGTTTTCCTCCCGGCTCAACGCAGCCAGCGCGCGGAGATCGTCCGTCGCTCCGGTGTTCACCGTCCCCGCGTTGCCGACGATGCAAATCGGCCGCTGGCCCTTGGCCTTGTCGGCGGCCAGCGTGGCGCGCAGTGCCTTCAGGTCGATCGCGTAGT
>QHTW01000316.1:0-2154 GCA_003220955.1 Gemmatimonadota bacterium
CGCGATTCCATCGCCGGGCCTCGACTCCGGCGCCGCGTGACGCCCAGAGCTGGTCGGAGAGGTGCTGCTTCAGCAGCGGGATCTCGGTCTGCACGGTGAGCACGATGTCCGATAACCTTGTCGCGGCACCGCGGTTGGGCGCGACGCCGGTGAGGATCCAGGCGCTACGCTTCTGATACATGAGGCCGCGCGTGCCGTCGAGCGGATCCACCAGCAAGCGCCAGCGACAGTCGCTCTCGCGCGCCCCGCGCGGCAGAATGAGCGGATCCGGGATTCCCTCAGCCACGACGCACACCGGTTCGTTCCGCGCCAACTCGCTTAGCCCACGCACCAGCGCCTCTTCGCCCACGCGATCTATGGCGTAGATCGTGTCGCCCGCGTCGCTCGACCCAGTCGCGTTGATCGCGAGCTGCTCCGGCGTCTGCCTCGTGCACGCGTCCACGACGGTGTCGCGGATGGAATCGTGCAGCGCCAGAATCGGCTCGAGAAGGCCCTCAGCCGTGGCCACCTCAGCTGCCCTCGCCATCGCCGCCCTCCGCCGCCCTCCGCCGCCCTTCGCCGCCCTGTGTGTAATGAACGTTCGAGACCGCACGCAACTCCGCCGCCTTTTCTTCAGGCGCCGTGTCGTTCAGAAAATTCCCGCCGCCGATCTCCGGTCCCGCGAGATATTTGAGGAGACCCGGTTTGCGCAGTGGCGGGTGGATCTCGATATGGAAATGGAACCCTGAATACGCTTGGTCTGTGGGCGCCTGGTGCAGCACCATCACGTATGGAAACGACATCTGCCAGAGGTTGTCGAGCCGGATCAGCGTCTCGCGTAGCACGATCGCAAAGTCGCCGAGCTCGGAGGCGCTGAGATGCGCGAGGCTCGCGCGTGTCTCACGCGGCGCGACGAACGTTTCGTACGGATAGCGCGCGAAATACGGAATGAACGAGAGTGCCAGGTCGCGCCGCACCAGTAGTCGCCTTGCGTCCGCTTCCTCGGCGGCAAGGATGTCCTGAAACAGCGGTCGATCGTGCTCCGCCAGGTACGCCGCCTGCGCTGCGGCTTCGAGCTCGATGGTCTTGAACACGAAGTTGGTCGCGTAAATCTGGCAGTGCGGGTGTGGATTGCTGACACCGACGACTTCCCCCTTGTTCTCGAATACCAGCACGTGACGCACACCCGCCTGCGCGCCGAGCTCGCGATACTGCGCTTGCAGTGCCTGCAGGAGACCGAGCACTTCAGACTCGGGCAGTTGGGCGAGCGTGAGGTCGTGGTGCGGCGTGTAGCAAACGACCCGCGCGCGGCCGCTCGCCATGCTAGTCCGATAGATGACGCTGGGAGGTGTCGAGACGGCGGGTGCGCCGGGACCGACGCAGGGATGGTCGTTGTCGAACACATACACGCCATTGTACTGGGCATTGCGTTGTCCCGAGGTCGGGGACGTAGGCCGGCAGGGGACGCGCCGATTCCGAGACGCGCTCCCCTTGCCAGGGCCGCTCGTTGCGGTGGGATGAGATGATGACCCATTCCCGCCGGAGCGGATGCCAACGCTGTTCCCACACCATGCGTGCCTCCGTTTGACAACCCGTCAAAGCGAGCCGAGTATCGCCGGGATGGTGCGAAGCGGCAAGGATGCTTTTCAGCCCCGGCCGGAGGATCATTTCACCTTCGGGCTCTGGACGGTAGGAAATCCCGGACGCGACCCCTTTGGCGATCCGGTGCGGCCGCCGCTCACTCCGGCCGCGATCGTCCGCAAACTGGCGGCGCTCGGCGCCTATGGCGTCAATCTGCACGACAACGATCTCGTACCGGCTGGGTCGTCCGCAGCCGAGCACGACCGGATCGTGCGCGAGTTCAAGCAGGTGCTCGCGGACACGGGAATGAAGGTGCCGATGGCCACGACCAACCTGTTTTCCGACCCGGCCTTCCGCGACGGCGCGTTCACCAGTAACGACGCGCAGGTCCGCGCCTACGCCCTGCAGAAGACCCTGGCGGCCATCGACCTCGGCGTCGAGCTCGGCGCCACGACCTACGTCTGCTGGGGCGGGCGGGAAGGCGTCGAAACCAACGCCGCCAAAGATCCGCGCACGGCGCTCGGGTGGTACCGTGACGCCATCAACTTCTTGTGCGACTACGTGCGGGCACAGCGCTACGACCTGCGGTTCGCG
>QHTW01000316.1:2245-2790 GCA_003220955.1 Gemmatimonadota bacterium
CACATGCTCGCTTTCATCTATACGCTCGATCACCCCGAGATGGTCGGCGTCAACCCCGAGGTCGCCCACGAGCGGATGGCAGGGCTCGATTTCTCGCACGCGGTCGCACAGGCGCTCGAAGCGGGCAAGCTCTTCCACATTGACCTGAACGGGCAGCAGATGGGGCGCTACGACCAGGATCTCCGATTCGGGAGCGAGGACCCGAAGGGTGCCTTCTTCCTCGTCAAGCTGCTCGAGGATGCCCGCTGGTCGGGGATGCGCCACTTCGACAGCCACGCGTATCGGACGGAAGACGAAGCTGGAGTCTGGGACTTCGCCCGCGGGAGCATGCGCACCTATTTGATCTTCAAGGAAAAGGTCGAGCGCTTCAACAACGACCCTGAGATCCGGCAACTCTTGGCGGAGCTCGCCGGTCGGGCAGACGGTGCGGCGCGTGCGGCATTCAGCGCCGAGCAGGCGCGCGCGCTCCGGGCCAAAGCCTTCGACCTCGCGGCGATTCGCAAGCAGGGCTATGCCTACGAGCGACTCGATCAGCTCACCATGGA
>QHTW01000142.1:0-501 GCA_003220955.1 Gemmatimonadota bacterium
TGCTGCAGCATTTCGTCGAACATCGCCACACCGTCATCACACTGCGCACCGAGTTCGAGCTGCAGCGCGCGCAGGACCGCGAGCACATCCTCGAAGGCCTGAAGATCGCCGTCGATCATATCGACGAAGTGATCAAGCTCATCAAGAAATCGAAGGACACGCCGAGCGCCGACGCGGCGCTGCGCAAGCGGTTCAAGCTGTCGGAGAAGCAGTCGGCCGAAATCCTCAACATGCGGCTGGCCCGGCTCACCACCCTCGAGATCACGAAGCTCGAGGAGGAGCTGAAGGACGTCCGCAAGTTCATCAAGGAATGCAAGGAGATCCTCGCGTCCAAGCCGCGGCGGATGAAGATCCTGAAGGAAGAGCTGACGGAGCTGGCCCACGGTTTCGGCGACGAGCGGCGCACCGAGATCGTCGCCGATCAGGGCGAGTTCTCGATCGAGGACTTGATCGCCGAAGAGGACATGGTCATCACCGTGTCCCATGCCGGCTACATCAAGC
>QHTW01000142.1:525-5154 GCA_003220955.1 Gemmatimonadota bacterium
GAAGACGACTGGGTCGAACACCTCTTCATCGCGTCGACGCACGACTACGTGATGTTCTTCACCGAGCAGGGGCAGTGCTACTGGCTCAAGGTGCACGAAATTGCGCAGGCGGCGCGGGCCGCACGCGGCAAGCCGATCCTCTCGTGCGTCGCGATGAAGCCCGACGAACGGCTCGCCGCGCTGGTGCCCGTGCGCGAGTTCTCCGAGGATCAGTTCCTGCTCTTCGCCACCAAGGACGGCGTGGTCAAGAAGACGGTGCTGTCGGAGTTCGGGAATCCGCGCTCGGTCGGCATCCGCGCCATCAACATCGAGAAAGGTGACGAGCTGATCGACGTGCAGGTGACCGATGGGAAGAACGACATCGTGCTCGCCACGGCCCATGGCATGAGCATTCGGTTCCACGAGAAAGACGTGCGCGACATGGGCCGCACGGCGACCGGCGTGAAGGGCATCGAGCTCGACAAGAAGGATCACGTCATCGACATGGTCGTGGTGCGCCGCAAATCGACGCTGCTCACGGTGACCGAGAAGGGCATGGGCAAGCGCTCCGAGCTCGACGAATACCGCGTCCAGCATCGCGGCGGCCGCGGCATCATTACGCTGAAGCGCAGCGACAAGACCGGCGAGATCATCGCGCTGAAAGAGGTTCTGCCCGACGACGAGCTCATGATGATCACCAAGAAGGGAATCATGATCCGCGTGCCGGTCGAGGGGATTCGAATTTCCGGCCGCAACACGCAGGGCGTGAAGATCATGAACCTGACGCCCGGCGATCTGGTCGTGGACGTCGCGCGGGTCGTAAAGGAAGACGAGGACGACGACGTGGCGGAGGACGAGGACGACGAGACTCCGGCTCCCGCGCCGAAGTCCAAGGCCAAGCCCAAGGCCAAGTCCCCAGCCCGGAAGCCCAAGAAGTAGCGTGGTCACCTCCCGGGACATCACGGAAGCCGCAGCGGGCCTGCGGGGCGTCGCGCGCCGCACGCCCCTGATCTATGTCGAGGAGCTGGGGGCCCACCTCAAGCTCGAGAACGAACAGCCGATCGGCGCTTTCAAGATTCGCGGTGCCTACAACGCGATTCGCAAGCTCCCCGAGGCCGCGCGCAAGCGCGGCGTGATCACCTATTCGTCCGGCAACCACGGCCAGGCGGTCGCGTACGCCGCGAAGCAATTCGGCGTGCGCGCGGTGATCGTCATGCCCGAGACGACGCCCGCCGTGAAAGTCGCGGGCGTCAAGAAGTGGGGCGGCGAGGTCGTCTTCGCGGGCCGCACGTCGGAAGATCGGCGTATCAAGGCGGAGGAGATCGCGCGGCAGGAGCAGCTCGCCATCGTACCGCCGTTCGATCATGCCGACATCGTGGCAGGGCAGGCGACGGTGGCGCTCGAAATCGTGGAGCAGTTGCCCGAGGTCGAGACCGTCGTTGTGCCGGTCGGCGGCGGCGGACTGATCTCGGGCGTCGTGACCGGACTCGCGGCGGCCGGCAGCCAGGCGGCGGTGTGGGGTGTGGAGCCGGCGGGTGCGCCCAAGCTGCACCACTCGCTGGCGGCGGGAAAAGTGGTTCGCCTCGAGCGGACCGGCAGCATCGCGGACGGGCTGATCACACTCAACGTCGGGGAAATTCCGTTCGCCGAGCTCACGCGAGAACGCGGACGGATTCGCGGCGTGGTGCTGGTCGAAGATGACAGCATCCGCGCCGCCGTGCAGTTTCTCTGGCGCACCTGCCGGCTCGCCGTCGAGCCCTCAGGCGCGGCCACGACCGCGGCGTTGCTCGCGGGCCTGGTGCCACGCGGGCGGACCACGGTGCTCGTGGTCAGCGGCGGCAATGTGGATCCCTCGCTGCTTGAGGCAACGGATTGATGGCTGGTCCCGCAACGCGAGTCCTGGTCGCCGACGACGACGCATCGCTGGTGCAGACCCTCACCTGGATCCTGAAGGAGAACGGATACGAGGTCGCGGTTTGCCCGGGCGGCGACGGCTTATTCGCCAAGCTCGAAGAGGTCAAGCCCGCGCTGCTGCTCCTCGACATCATGATGCCCAAGGTGGACGGGCTGCAGCTGCTCGAGCGGCTCAAGCAGGACGAGCGCTACCGCGACCTGCCGGTCCTCATGGTCTCGTCGATGCCGCCCGAGGAAGCGACCGTCCGCGCGTTGGGACTCGGCGCCGCCGACTTCATCTCCAAGCCGTTCCGCGTCCGGGAGCTGCTGGCGCGCGTCGATGCCCACATCCGCGTCGGTCGTGCGCTCGCGCAGGCGCGCGAAGAGGCGCGCAGCCGCGCGGCGATGGTGGACATCCTCCACGAGGTCACCGACTCCCTCAAGCCGGACGAGATGTATCACATCCTCGCCCGGCGCGTGGCGCGCGCGCTCAACATCTCGAAGTGCTCGATGGTCCTCGCCAAGCCGGGGGACCAGCAGGGCGTCGTGGTGGCGGCCTACGAGAACCCGATGCTGCGCAACCTCCAGATCGAGCTGAGCCGCTATCCGGAAATCCGCAAAGCCGTTTCCACGGGCCGTCTCGTGCTCGTCGAAGACGTGGCGACTGATGCGCTGTACGAGGACGAGCGGCGCCGCTGGGAGCGCGAGGAGATCAAGGTCCCCACCCGTTCGGCGGTCGCGCTGCCGTTCTGGATGAAGGACCAGCAGATCGGCGTGTTCTTCCTGCGGACCACCGGCGACGACCCGCCGCTCACCCGTGCCGACGCGCAGTTCGCGGAGACGGTCATCAAGACCGCCGTCTCGGCGATCGAAAAGGCGTACGACTTCGAGAGCGCGGTGTCGGACAAGCAGCGGCTCGAGAAGCTCGCGTCGACCGACGCGCTCACCGGCTGCATGAACCGCCGCGCGCTGGCTGAAGCGCTGGCCCAGGAGTTGGATCGCGCGCGGCGGTACAACCTGGCGCTGACGGTCATGCTGGCCGACCTCGACCGGTTCAAATCGATCAACGACACGCGCGGCCACATCGCCGGCGATTCCGTGCTCCGCCAGGTTGGCGAGCTGCTGCGGCGCGAAGCCCGATCGGTGGATCTCGTCGCCCGCTACGGCGGCGAAGAATTCGTCGTCGTGATGCCGGAAACGGCGACGCAAGGCGCGGCGATCTTCGCCGAACGCGTCCGCTCGCGCGTGCAAAATCGCGATTTCGCCGATCCCGGCGACGATCCCGTCCGCGTGACGATCAGTATCGGGCTCGCGTCGTTTCCCGATGATCGCGTGCACAGTGCGGATAGCTTCGTGTCGCTCGCCGACCAAGCCCTCTACCGCGCCAAGAACGAAGGCCGCAACTTGGTCCGGCAATGAGCGAGCGTCGCTGCCCCAAATGCGGGTCGGTGTACACCGACACCGGGACACGCTTCTGTCCCAAGGACGGGAGCATGCTCGTGGAGATTCAGGCGCGGAAACCGGCAAGTCCTGCACCCTCCCGCTCCACAGGGGGAAGCGGGACAGGCGCGCGCACGCCGCTGCCGCCGGGCAAGGCCGGTTTGGACCGCGCCTCCAGCCTCTCCAATCAGATCCTCGACGCCCGCTATCAGGTCATGAAGAAGCTGGGCGAGGGCGGGATGTCCTACGTCTATCTCGCCAAGGAGATCTCCTCCGACGAAACGGTGGCGATCAAGGTCCTGTCGCCGCGGCTCGCGTCCGACAAGAGCTCGGTCGAGCGGCTGCGGCGGGAAGCGGGACTCGCGATGCGGCTCGATCATCCGAACGTCTGCCGGATCCTGCGCCTCGGCGAATCGGAGGACGGGCTGATCTATCTCGTGATGCCGTTCCTCAAGGGCGAGCTGCTCTCCGACCGGGAAGTGCGCGGTGGGCCGATGGACATCGCCCACGGCGTGACGCTGCTGAAGCAGATGTGCGCCGGCCTGCACCACGCGCACGAGCTCCAGATCGTTCACCGCGACTTGAAGCCCGAGAATGTGATGCTCGTGCCGGACGACGACGGCGGTGCCGAGCACGCCGTCGTGATGGATTTCGGCCTGGCCAAAGAGCGGCGCGCCGACCCCGCCATCGCGAAGCTGACCGCCACCGGGATCATCCTCGGCACGCCCGAGTTCATGAGCCCCGAGCAGATTCGCGGGAAGGTGCTCGATGCGCGCAGTGACATCTATGCGCTGGGCATCGTGGCGTTCGAGATGTTCACCGGCAAGCTGCCGTTCCAGGGGCGCAATGCGCAGGAGATGATGATCGCGCGGCTACGCAGCCAGCCCGTGCCGATTCGGCAGTATCGGGCCGACGTTCCCGAGCCGGTCGAGAAGGCCCTCAGCAAGGCATTGCAGACGAGTCCCGACAACCGCTACACCACTGCTATCGAATTCGGTGACGCGCTGAGTGGCGGCGGCGGCGGCGGCGGTTCCGCCGCATCGTCCAGCGGCTTCCTGGGAAAGCTCAAGGAGAAATTCACTTGATCGCCCTGCTGGCAATGCTGGTGCTGCAACAGGGACCGGCGGTGACGGCCATCCGTGCCGGCACGCTCATCGATGGCACAGGCGCGGCGCCGGTCAAGAACGCAGTGATCCTGGTGCAGGGTGATCGCATCACGGCGGTGGGGACGAATGTGCCCGTACCCGCCGGCGCTACGGTCGTTGATCTGTCGGGAGCAACGGTTCTCCCCGGGTTCATCGACGCCCACGTCCACCT
>QHTW01000042.1 GCA_003220955.1 Gemmatimonadota bacterium
CAACTGAAGAAGGAAGATCTCGACCGCGTCACCAAGGTCATCGATCTGTGGATCGACATCGGCGCCGCGAGTCGTGACGAGGCGGCGGGGCGGGTGCGCGTCGGGGACCCAGGGGTGCTCGACAGCCGCGTCGACGAGTATCCCAATGGCCGGATCGTTTCGCGCAGTCTCGACAACCGCATTGGAGCGTTCGTCGCGGCGGAGGCGATGCGGCGACTGGCCAAGCAGCCGCCGAAACACGCCGCGATCTTCGCGGTCGCATCGACCCGCGAGGAGATTGCCTGGACCGGGAGTGGCGCCCGGACCAGCGCCGTCGGCATCGAGCCGGACGTCGCGGTCGTCGTGGACGTCACGCACGCGACCGATTATCCGGGCGCCGATAAGAAGCACGCCGGCGACCACAAGCTCGGCGGAGGAGTGGTCTTGAGCCGGGGGTCGTCGGTGAGCTCGGTGGTGTTCGATCTCCTCGTGGAGTGCGCCGAGCAGGCGAAGATCCCATACACGATCCAGGCCGCGCCGCGCGACACGGGAACGGACGCGGATGCGATCTACAACGCGATGCGCGGCATTCCCACCGGGCTCGTGAGCGTGCCCAACCGCTACATGCACAGTCCCAACGAAATGGTCGCGCTCGAGGACCTCGATCGCGCGGCCGATCTCCTTGCGGCGTTCGCGCGCCGGCTCGAGCCAGGGACGGACTTCGTTCCGAAATAGCGGGTCAAAAAACAGAGCCCCGGCAACCGCCCGGGGCCCTGAGTTGGTCAGGAGTTTACGACAAACTTACGGCAACTTCTCGCCGAAATTGTTGATCGACCACGTCATGAACTGACTGTTGAACGTGAACGTGTAGCCGGCACCACCACAGCCCGATCCACCGACCGGCAGCGTCTGCGAGTACCCGGGCTGCGGCTGGATACACACGCTGTAAGTCGTGTTCCCGAGGGTGTCGAATATGAAGCTCCCGTCGGAACCCGAGGTCGTGGTGGCCAAAACCTGGCCGTTCCACCACAGCTCGAGGGTCCAACCCGCGAGACCCATCTCACCCGAGAAGATGTCCTGGACGCCGTTGCCATCGAGGTCCTCGAACACCACACCCCTCGCCTGATGCGGCCCGACCGGCGGGCTTGACGGCGGCGGAGGCGGCGGAGGCGGCGGAGGCGGCGGCGGCACCGGAGCCGGAGGCGGCGGAGGCGGCGGCGGTGGCGGAGCCGGTGGAGGCGCCGGGGGCGGAGGCGGCGGCGGTGGCGGAGCCGGTGGAGGCGCCGGGGGCGGAGGAGGCGGCGGCGGCGGCACCGGAGCCGGAGGCGGCGGCGGTGGCGGAGCCGGAGGAGGAGGAGGCGGCGGCGGTGGCGGAGCCGGTGGAGGCGGCGGAGGAGGCGGCGGCGCTTGAGGTTGCGGCGCCGGGCACTTCTTCGCCTGGCCCGGAGGCACGTGACCGCTGTTGCCAGCGGTCGAAACGGTGCCTGCGGCCTTGCATGTGTTGTCGCTGCTGCCACGGCTCTGCGCGGCGACCGCGACCAGCGGCAACGCCGACAGACCGACAACAGCAAACAGGACGCGAACGCTTCTCATCTGATCTCTCCTGACCGAGGAGTCCTTGGATACACGAACAGCAGGCTCGATACGGGCAAAAACCGCACCCATCGCGGCACGATCTCCATAAGGAGCGTACGCACAACGAGTTACATGCTTGGCGCGGAATGTTTTTGAGTCGTGCTGCCGTCAGGAAAGTTGACGTTGCGCTATGCGGTTTTTGACGCGATATGCAAGTGACATTAAGGCAGCAAAAGCTGCCTTATTTTCGTTTGAGATCAGCGAGAGCCGATTGCGCGGCTGCGCGCACCTGTTTATCGCCGTCGTCGGTGAGACCTTCGAGTGTGCCGATCGCCGCCGGTGTCGCGGCGAGACGCAGCGCCTCGACCGCGGTCGCCCGCAGCCCGGCCGGCCTCCGTCCGAACAACCGACCGCCCGGCTGCGCAAACTTGATGAGCGCTTGTACTGCGGACGCGCTCCCGATGCGACCGAGCGCGAGGATGAGCTCCCGTTCCACGCCTTCGTCCTCTTCCTCTTCCATCGCGACCACGAGCGGCATCGCGAGCGCGCTGGACTTGCGGCCGCCGACGCCGAGGGCCGCCTGCATCCGGACCTCCGGTGACTTGTCCCGCAACGCCCGGCGTAGGGGCTCGGCCGCCGCACTCGATCCGATCTTCGCCAGCGCCGACGCAACGGCTTTGCGCACTCGCTCGTCCTCATGACCGAGCTGCTGCGCCAGCGCTGGTACCGCCTCCTCGAGCGCGAGCTCGCCCGCCAGCTCGGCGACGTTGCGCACCACGAACCACTGGTGGTGTCCAAGCATGTGCACGAGCTGATCCGTGCCCTCCTTCATTCCCGTCAACGCCACGAAAATGCCGCGCCGCTCTTCGATCGTGGGTGCCGCGACGAGTAAGTCGAGCAGGACCTCGACCCCGTCTTCGCCGGCGCGGCGCAGCACCAGCAATGCGTCATCCCGGTCTGTGGGATGATTGGCCACCTCGGCAATTGCCTCGAGGAGGGCCTTGCTGTACATGCGTTTCAGCGCAATCGAATACTGGCGGCGCCGGGTCGCATCAGTCACTTGCTGCTCCGCTCGCACGATTCCCGCCACAATGGAAAGAGCGTGCGGGGTCCGATTCGCCTTCATGGCCGTTTCGAGCTGCCGGCCGAGCACGGCGAGCACGTCGCCCACATGCGGTCCATCCGGCTTTTCCTGCAGCTGGGCGATCAAGGACGCGGGTGTGCTGGTGGCGGCGGCCGCGGGTGAGAACGCCGTGTGCGCGGCGCTGGCCTCGCGAAGGATTTCCGGGACATCATTCACCTCCGCCGTGACGGGCGCCTTGGCAGGCCCCGACGGTGGCGCGACAGCATCAGCCTGCTGCACCGGCACCGCTGGCGGTTCGAGCTGAAAAGTCTGGATCGTGACGGCAATTCGCTCTGCGCCGTTCGCCCGCAGTCGCGACGCGATGTCCTCATCGCCGGGTTGATCGGCGAGTGCCCTGAGCAGCTCGAACACTTCAGCGAGGGGCGGGTCGGTGGGGATCGCGATCTCCTTCACCGAGTGGAATTCGAGCCGCTGGAGGAGCGTCTTTCCATCCAGGGTCGTCCCGTTCACGACCAGGTGCCCATCCCGCACGGCCAAGGTCACGCTCGCGAGCTTCAGCAGACCAGCCAGGGTGCGGAACTGTGCCTTCTGTTCCTCTTTCGCTCCGGGATCGCGGAACAGGTCCAGAGTGCGCGCGAACAACGCGACAAATTCCTGCGGGCTGGCCATGGGGAGGCTCAATCTATAGAGTACCGTTCATGACTGCACTGTTACTCGTCACATGACTGCAAGCTCCGTTTCGGAAGCCGGCAAGGTTGTCCGCGCCTTACGCGCCGTGCATTTACACGACGAAGGTCGCCAGGCGCTGCTCCAGCTGGCCTGCGACCGCATACGGTCGTGGGGGCCGCCGTATACGTCCGTCTACGCGTACATGCTCCACGGCAATGAGCTCGACCTCGAGGCGTTCGCAGGCCGGGAGACCGAGCACACGCGGATTCCGGTGGGGCAGGGCGTGTGTGGAACGGCGGTGGCGGAGAAACGCGATCAAAACGTCGCCGACGTGAGCGCGATCGGGAATTACCTCGCCTGTAATGCGTTTACCAAATCGGAGCTGGTCGTGCTGATCCGGCGCGGCGATCACATCCTCGGGCAGATCGACATCGACTCCGACGTGCCGAACGGTTTTGGCGAGCGCGAGCATGCCGATGTGAAAGAGGTCGCCGACGCTTTGGCGGTCCTGCTCTAGCTGGTCATTGCGTGTTTGTTGAGGTAAATGGCGTTCGGCTGTTCACGCGCCAGGTTGGCGCGGGACCGCTGACGGTGATCCTGCACGGGGGACCTGGCGCCAGTCACGACTACCTCCTTCCCCAATACGATCTGCTGGCTCGAAGCCGCTCTCTCCTTTATTACGACCAACGCGGTGGCGGCCAGTCGCCCGTGTCACGGGACACGACCGTTGGATGGCGGGAGCACGTCGCCGATCTCGAGGGGGTGCGCGACCACCTGGGGCTCGAGCGACTGGTTCTGTGCGGCTACTCCTGGGGCGGCTTGCTAGCCGTGCTGTATTTCCTCGAGCACCCGGGCCGGGTCGAGCGACTCGCGCTTGTTTCCCCCGCCGCGGTCACCGCCGCCTACCGGAAACAGTTCGAGGACGAGTTCGCACGGCGCATGCAGGCTCCGGAGATTCAGCGCGAGCGGGAGGCGCTGCGCGTGAGCGGATTGCGCGAACGCGACCCCTCTGCGTACCAACGCCGCGCGTTCGAGCTGTCGGTTGCCGGCTACTTCCGCGATTTCCACGACGCCAAAAACCTCACCGCCTTTCGCGTGACGGCACGAACCCAGGAGGCGGTATGGAAGAGTTTGGGGGACTATGATCTCCGGCCCCAGCTTCGAAACACGATTTCCCGCGTCCCCCTTCCCCCTTCCCTCCTAGTTCACGGCACATTCGATCCGCTCCCGATCGCCGGATCCCGAGAGCTGGCTGAGCTGCTTCCCGCCACGTTTGTGGAACTCCCGGTCGGACATTGCCCGCACGTGGAGGCAACGGAGGATTTCGTACGGACGCTGGACGCCTTTCTCCCTTCGATCTAGCCTTCGGCGCGATCGCGCCGGCCCGGTTTCCCGCCATTACCGAGGCGCTTCAGCAGGAAGGCGCGTCGCCCATCGACCGCGATCGGTTCGTGCTGCTCGAGCCGGTCGGCCGGTTGCTCCGCGAGATCGTGGGGGACACCGGGCCGGACGCGCTCGAGGCGCACGTGCTGTTGCTGCATCACGCGTATCTGTTTTGGGCCGCCGGCGAACGGATCTATCAGATCAGCGAGCCGCTGCTCCGTCAAGCGGTCGGCGACAAGAGGATCACGACCGCTGTGCCTCAGCCCGCGCAGTATCTCCAACTCCCGGAGCTGCGCGTTTGGGGATCGCCCCACGACGCGAGTCCCCCCGAGCCGCTCGACGGCCTGTTTGTTCACCGCACCGATGCGGCCGGCAGCATCGCGGTCCTCGCGATCTTCGGGATGCGACCCGACCGGCCGGGGTTCAGCGCGGTCGGGCTCGACGGTCGAGCCGATCCCGACGATCCGTCAGCCACGGAGATCGAAGTGGCCGCCACGCGCGAGGATGGCAGCGCGGCGTTCGGCCCCCGGCTGGACGGCGGGACAGCCGCGGGACTGTTTTCGGTCGCCCATGCGGGCGAGCTGCTGCTGCTCACCGGCAGGCTCCTCGCGCTGCTAGATTCCGGCTAACCCATGAAAACGAAAGTCAGTGCGGCCGCGGCGGACCGCAAGACGCGGGCGCGCAAGATCATCGCACGGCTCAAACAGGAATACCCCGACGCCACGTGCGCCCTACACCACCGCAGCGCCCTCGAGCTTGCGGTCGCCACGATTCTCTCGGCGCAGTGCACCGATGCGCGGGTGAACATGGTAACGCCGCATCTGTTTGCGAAGTACCGTACGGCGGCCGACTACGCCGCCGCCGATCTGCGCGTGCTGGAAAAAGAGATTCAGTCCACCGGCTTCTTCCGGAACAAGACCAAATCGATCATCGGGATGGCGCAGGCCCTCGTCGAGCGGCACGGCGGTGAAGTCCCGCAAACCATGGAAGAGCTGACCGCGCTGCCCGGCGTGGGCCGCAAGACGGCGAACGTCATCCTCGGGACCTGGTTCGGAAAAAACGATGGCGTGGTGGTGGACACGCACGTGCACCGGCTCAGCCGGCTCCTGGGGCTCACGCGCCAGGACGAGCCCGTGAAGATCGAACAGGAGCTGATGCAGCTCGTACCGCGGGAAGACTGGACCTGGTTCTCGCACACCCTGATTCAGCATGGCCGGGCAGTGTGTATCGCGCGGCGGCCGCGCTGCGCAGCGTGCGTGTTGAACCGGCTCTGTCCGAGCTCCCAGGTATGACGAGTCTCGCGGCGGTCGATCGGGCCTCACTCATCGCAACGCGTCGCGACATCCATCAACATCCCGAACTGGGATTCGAGGAGACGCGCACCGCGGCCCTGATTTCGGAGCGGCTCCGCGGGCTGGGATTGAGCGTCAAGACCGGCGTGGGAAAGACCGGTGTCGTCGGCCTCAAGGAGAATCGCGGACGAAAGGAGGACCGCTGTGTTTTGTTGCGCGCGGACATGGACGCCTTGCCGATCGACGAGATCAGCGCGGTCCCTTACCGATCCCAACAACCGGGGACGATGCACGCGTGCGGTCATGATGGGCACGTGGCCATTGGCCTCGAGGTGGCGCGCCGCCTGGCACCGCTCGAGCTCGGCGGCAGCGTGAAGTTCGCGTTTCAGCCCGCCGAGGAAGTGTCGAATGGCGCGCAAGCGATGATCCGTGACGGTGTGCTCGAGACGCCGCACGTGGACGCGGCATTCGGGATTCACCTCTGGAACGACCTGCCGGTTGGCACCGTGGGCGTCATGGCCGGACCCGTCATGGCGTCGGTGGATCAGTTCGAAATCGACATCGTGGGACGCGGGGGCCATGCGGCCGCGCCGCATCAGACGATCGATCCGGTGCTGGTGGCGGCGCACGTCATCACGGCGCTCCAGAGTCTGGTGTCGCGACGCCGTGACCCGCTCTCGGAGGCAGTCGTTTCGGTCACGGAAGTGCACGCGGGCCGCGCCTTCAACGTGATCCCCGATCGCGCCGAGCTGCGTGGCACCGTGCGCACGTTCGGCGGGAGCTTCTTTGAGGACGCCCCGCGGCTCGTCGAGGAGACAGCGCAGGGTGTCGCCGCGGCGTTTGGCGCGCGCGCCGTTGTGCGGTACCGCCGGCTGAGCGCGCCCCTCATCAACAATGAACAACTGAGCGCTTTGATGCGCGACGTCGCGGCTGACTTGATCGGCGGGAGCAATGTACGCGCCGGTGTACGCACGATGGGCGGCGAGGACATGGCCTACTTCCTCGAGAAGGTGCCTGGCTGTTTCGCCTTCGTGGGCTCGGCGCCACGTGGAACGGGTCGCGCCGCGCCGCACCACAGTCCGACGTTCGATATCGACGAGGAATCGCTCGTGATTGGCGCGGAGCTGTTGACGCAAACCGCCATCCGCTACCTGGCCTAGGTCGTGGCAGCCAATCAACTGTCCGGCGAATCTTCGGCGTATCTCAAGTCCGCGGCGCACCAGCCAGTGTACTGGCTGCCATGGGGCGACGCGGCGTTCGCGCGCGCGCGCGAGGAGCACAAGCCGATCCTCCTCGATATCGGCGCCGTGTGGTGTCATTGGTGCCACGTGATGGACGGCGAGTCGTATGAGAATCCGGAGGTCGCGGAGGTCCTCAATCGCGATTTCGTCTGCATCAAAGTGGACCGCGACGAGCGGCCCGACGTGGATGCGCGCTACCAGCGCGCCGTGCAGGCGCTCAGCGGTCAGGGTGGCTGGCCGCTCACCGCGTTCCTCACGCCGGACGGAGAGGTGTTTTTCGGCGGCACCTATTTCCCGCCCGACAACAACGCCTACGGCCGGCCCGGCTTTCACCGCGTGCTGATGGAGATCGCGCGTGCGTTTCGCGAGGAGCGCGATCGCGTCACGACGAACGCGCGTGCGATCCGATGAAGCGAAGCCCGGCGATGTGAGCGCGGACTTGATCAGCGGCGGGGCGGACCAGATGGCGCGTCTCTTTGACGTGCGGTACGGCGGCTTTGGATCGGCGCCCAAGTTTCCTCATCCCGCCGCGCTCCAGTTCCTGCTCGCCCGCTGGCACGATGGCAAAGGGGGCCTCGCGTGGCAGCGTGAGATCGTCGAGAAGACGCTGACCGGCATGGCGCGGGGCGGCGTCCGCGACCACCTCGGCGGCGGCTTCCACCGGTACTCGGTCGATGAGCGCTGGATCGTGCCCCACTTCGAGAAGATGTCGTACGACAACTCCGAGCTGCTGCGCGCGTACCTGTCGGCGTATCAGGCGTTCGGCACCCCGCTGTTCCGGGAAGTCGCTACCGGCATCGTGGATTGGGTGCTGGAAGTCATGACGGACAAGGAGCACGGCGCGTTTGCAACATCGCAGGATGCCGATCTGACATTTGGTGATGACGGGGACTATTGGACGTGGACGGTCGAGGAGGCCAACGGCGCGTTGACGGCGCGAGAAAGCGCGGTCGCTTCGAGTGTGTTCGATATCCAGGAAACCGGCGAGATGCACCACGACACAAGGAAGAATGTGCTGTGGTGGAAGCAGGATCCGGCGAGTGACGACGAGTGGCCGGTCTTGCGCACGGCCATCAAAAAGCTCAAGGCGGCGCGTGACCGCCGCGCGGCACCGTTCGTGGACCGGACCGCATACGTCAACTGGAATGCGATGATGGCCGGCGCGTTTCTGCAGGCGGGGGCCGTGCTCGACCGGCCTGAGTGCAACGAGCTCGCGCTGAAGGGTCTCGAAAGGATCTGGACCGACGCGTGGGACAAAGACCATGGAATGTCGCATGTGCTTGGCCGTCCCGAGCCTCGGGGCATGCTCGATGACAACGTGCAGGCGGCCGCGGCATTCCTCGATGCCCACGAGGCGAGCGGGGACTCGGCCTGGCTCGATCGCGCCACCCTGGTGATGAAGTACTGCAATCAGGCGTACGCGGATACCACCGCCGGCTACTTCGACATCGCGGCGACGAACGGCACGGCGTATCTCGCCACGCGAGCCAAACCGGTCCAGGACGCGCCGACGCCCTCGCCCAATGGCGTCGCCGGCCTAGTGCTCGCCCGGCTCGCGGCGCTGACCGACAGTCCGGAGTGGCGCGCCCGGCTCGATCGGCATTTGCGGGCGTTTGCGGGCAGCGCGCGCGAGCTATCGCTCTACGGGTCGACCCTCTTGCGCGCGATAGACTGGGCGGTGCAGCCGGTGACGCGCATCGAAGTCGCCGGTCCCGGCGGCGACGGGCCCGCGTGCGCCATGCACCTGCTCGCGCTGCGGACGTATCGGCCGCGCAAGATCGTCGTACGGAGAGTCGCCGAGCGTCCCGCGACGACGGTGTGCGTAGGAACGAGCTGCTCGCTGCCCGTATCGACCGCCGAGCAACTGGCGGCCCTGTTGGAGGCTTGAGCAGATTCTTTCTCATCTTAACGCGAGGCCGTACATGCCGAACAAGAAAGCCGTGATCGACACCAAGAAGGGCACGATCGAGCTGGAGCTGTTCGCCGACGAAGTGCCCAACACGGTAGCGAACTTCGAGAAGCTGGCCAATTCGCAGTTCTACGACGGCACCAAGTTCCATCGGGTGATCCCGAACTTCATGATCCAGGGCGGCGACCCGTATTCGAAGACCGGCAAGGGACCGGTCGGCACGGGCGGTCCGGGATACACGATCAAATGCGAAACGCAGAAGAACACGCACAAACACGTCGCCGGAACGTTGTCGATGGCGCATGCCGGGAAGGACACGGGCGGCAGCCAGTTCTTCATTTGTCACGCGCCGCAGCGCCACCTCGACGGCGTGCATACGGTATTCGGGCAGGTCACCAAGGGCATGGATGTCGTCAACGCCATCAAGGGAAACGACGAAGTCACATCGATTCGCGTCTCATAAAGACGGAGGAGTTGTGGTCGCTCTGTTACTTGCAATGACGCTGGTGGTCCAGGACTCGGGCGCATTTCTTGTGCGGCTCGGCAACGACACGGTTTCGCTCGAGCAGTATAACCGCACTGCCACGCAGCTCCGCGGCGAGTACGTGCTCCGCACACCACGCAGTGTGCATCGTATCTACGCGGCGGAGTTGAACCCCGACGGCACGATTCGCCGCTTCGAGCTGATCACGCACAACATCGGCGGCGCGCCGGGGCCGATGGAAACGAGGTCCTCGGTGGTCTTCTCGGGCGACAGCGCTGTGATGACGTCGGACGGACAGACCCAGAGGATCGCGGTCCCGAAGGGGATATGGCCGTACGGGTTCTACGGTTTTGGAATGATGGAGCAGATGGCGAGGTGGTCGCGCGGCAAGGGACAAGACAGCGTGAGATTTCCCGCGCTCACCTCCGCGGACCAGATGAGTAGTGGAGTCATTCGCAAGGCGGGCGGCGACACACTCGTCTTCCTGTTCGATCAAGGTTACCTGGCCGGGGTCGGTCCCTTTACGTTCCGGCTCGATTCGCAGGGTCACCTCACGTGGCTCACGGGCAAGGGCAGCACGCTGCAGATGGAGGTCCAGCGAGTTGCGTCAGTGCCGATGGCGCAGGCCGGCCCGATGTTCGCCAACCGGCCACTTGGCCAGCTCTCACCCCGCGATACTGCGCGCGCCAGCATCGGCGGCGCCGCGGTGTGGGTGGACTTTGGACGGCCCATGAAACGGGGGCGCGAGATCTTTGGCAACGTGGTGCCGTGGAACAGCGTATGGCGAACCGGCGCCAATGAGGCCACGCAGTTCAGTACGTCCGTAGATCTGGTAATCGGCGGCGCAACGGTGCCGGCGGGCAAGTACACACTCTGGACGCTGCCGACCCAAAACGGGTGGAAACTCATCATCAACAAACAGACCGGGCAGTGGGGCACGGAGTACGACGCGCGCCAGGATCTCGTGCGGGTCGACGCGAAGGTCGAAACACTGGCGACGCCGGTCGAGCGGATGGTGATCGCGTTCGAGCCAGGGACGACGCCGGCCGCGCTGACCGTCTCGTGGGACAAGACGAAGGTGTCCGTCCCGATCAGCAAGAAATAGGTGCATCTCGACTTCGCGGTCGTCGCCGACTACGCCCTGGTCGACCAGTCGGGCAAAATGTCGGTGCTCGGCATTTTCCAGCATATCTGGGTGCCGCAGTTTCCTGCGATGCATCCGCGCCTGCACCTCGTGCTCCGGCTCAAGGGAAAACGCACTGAAGTGGGCGAGCATCAGGTGCAAATCAAGCTGCTCGATGAAGACGATGCGGAGCTGTTGGGCGGCTCGGGGACGGTGAACTTCGCCGAGCCGCCCGCCGGCGTCACGGAAATCGAGGCCGCGGCGGTGCTCGTGTTCGACGTGCCATTTCCGCGCGCGGGGCAATACCGCTTCGAGATCACGGTGGACGCGGAGCGGAAGGCGAGCGTCCCGATCACCGTGTCGCAGATGCCCACCGCGCCCGCGCAGCCACCGCCGACTCCCCAGGCTCCCGGTTCCTAACCCTCTCCCGCTCGGCGCCCATGTGCGGCTGCCGATGCTGCTCTTCGCCGCGGTGCTGGCGCTGGGATTCAACCTCGGCGGGTACCCGCTGTTCGACCCCGACGAGGGACGTAACGCCGAAGTCGCGCGCGAGATGACGGCGACGAATGACTACGTGCTCCCGCATTTCGACGGACTTCCCTACCTCGACAAGCCGATCGTCTACTTCGCGGCCGCCGCCGCGGTGATGGAGGTCCTCGGACCCACCGAGACGGCCGCCCGGCTGCCGGCGTATCTGTTCACGCTCGGCACGCTGATCATTGTCGTGTGGTTCGTGAGACGGCGCTGGGACACAGACGCGGGATGGCTGGCGGGGCTGGCGCTCGCAACGATGCCGCTCGTCCTCGCATACGCGCGCACGACGATCATGGACAGCGCGCTTGCCTTCTGCACGACGCTCGCGATCCTCGCGTTCTGGGATGAGCGTCCTGTATTGGCATGGGCGGCAATTGGACTCGGATCCATTACCAAGGGCCCGGTCGCGATCCTGATCCCGCTCGCGACACTGATGCCCTATACCCTGCTCACCGGCGGCAAGCTGCGTCGTCTGTTCCCGCTCGCGGGTCTCGGGGTATTCGGGCTCGTCGCCCTCCCCTGGTTTCTCGCGGTGTCCCGTCGCGTCCCCGAGTTCCCGCACTACGTCTTCGTGCGCGAGACGTTCGAGCGCGTTACGACGAAGAGCTTCCACCGGACTGCGCCATTCTGGTACTATCTGCCGATCGTTCCGGTCGCCGCATTTCCCTGGATCGTGCCCGCGCTCGCACGCCTGAGGAACTGGCGCTGGGCCTGGCTTGCCCGCCGTGTGAACCCGATGGCGCAGGAGGCCACGCTCCTGGCTTGCTGGGTGCTAGGACCGCTGCTCTTCTTCACGCTGAATCAGTCGAAGCTGCCGCAGTACCTGTTGCCGCTGATGCCGCCCTTTGCGCTTGCCGCCGCTCGGCTGCTGACGCGCGAGACGAGCGAACTGGGGGGGGGCGGCGGAATCGGAGTCGGAAGACGCACCTACGCGGTGATCGCGGCACTGTTCGGCATCGCGCTGGTGTCCCTGACCATCTGGCTCCCCGCGCCGATCAGCCTGACGCCGGGCGAGCGGGCCGCGATCCCGCAGACCGCACTGGCGCTGGGAATCGCGTTGCTGATCTCGGCGGGGTTGGTCTGGTACGCGGGGCGAGCGGAGCGCCCGCGTCCTGCTCTCGCCGTGATGGGATATGCGCTCACCGTGATGGCGATGCCGATCGTGTCGGGGCAGCTCCTGACCGCCGTCGGCGAGGACCGCTCATCAGCGACGATCGCGCGCGTCATTCAGAATGCTCGGCCGCTGGGTGCAGAGATGGAGGTGGTGGGCGTTGCGGCGTTCCCGACGTCCCTGCCGTTCTATTTGCGACACCAGGTACTCCTCGCGACGGCGACCGCGCGTGAGCTGACGAGCAACTTCGTCATCGATTACCAGGAACAATTCCGCCAGGGCAGCACGTCGCCGCTCAAGCCCGCGGAGTACTGGCGCGGCCGGGTGCGCCAATGCCGTACACCAGTCGTGTTCGTGGCGCGCGCCAACGACGCGCCCGTGCGCGCCCAGCTCGATTCTGTACTCCCGCTGCTCGCCGTTGAAGGCAAGTACGCGGCCTATGGACCATGTGCGGCATCTTCGGCGCGATAGCGCGGGGGGAAGCTCCGCTGCGGCATCCGGAGGCGCTCGCGAGAATGGCGGCCGCGCTCAGCCACCGCGGCCCGGACGGCGAATGCATCGTCGGACACGAGCGGGCCCGAATCGGCGCGCGACGGCTCGCGATCATGGACCTCACGACCGGCGACCAGCCCTTCCAGAGTCCGGATGGCAGGATCTGGATGGTCTGCAACGGCGAGATCTACAACGCCCCCACGTTGCGCCGCGAGGCGAGCGCCTGGGGCTACCCGTTCCGCTCGCGCGGCGACATCGAAACGATCGTGCCGTTCTACGACCGGTTTGGACCGGACGCCGTCTCGCGGCTCGAGGGAATGTTTGGCCTGGCCGTCTGGGACGACGCGCGCCGGTGCTTGGTGCTCGCGCGCGATCGCGCCGGTGAGAAGCCGCTGTTCTGGACCGAAGTCGACGGCGAGCTCCGGTTCGCGTCCGAGATCCAGGCGCTGCTCGAGTTCCCTGACCAACCCCGCCGGCTCAACCGCAAAGCGTTGTCGCTGTATCACGCCTTGGGCTACGTCCCCGCGCCGCATACGATGTTCGACGGCATTCACAAGTTGCCGCCCGCGTCACTCCTGATTGCGGATGGCGAGCGAACGGAGATTCGCAGCTACTGGAGCGCGGCCGAGGCCGCCGGCAAACCCGCGTCGTTGTCGGTCGAGAATGTCCGCGAGACCTTCCTGCGCGCGGTCGAGCGCGAGCTGATGTCTGACGTTCCGCTCGGCGTCTTCACGAGCGGCGGCCTCGATTCCTCGCTGCTCGTGGGCGCCGCCGCGCGCGCGATTCCCGGCGAGCGTATCCACACCTACGCGATCCGATTCACCGAGCCCGGGTACGACGAGAGCCCGTACGCGGAGGCCGTCACACACCAGATCGCCAGCGTCCATCACGTCGTGATCGCGGACGACGAGTCGCTGGGCCGAGCGCTCGAGGTGGTGTCCCGCTCGCTCGCCGAGCCGCTCGGCGATCCCGCGGTGCTGCCCACGTGGCTGCTGGCGCAAGCGGCACGCGAAGACGTCAAGGTCATCCTCTCCGGCGAAGGCGCAGACGAGCTCTTCGGCGGCTACCCGACCTATCTCGGTCACAAGTTCGCGGCGACCTGGCAACGGCTCCCCCGGCCGCTCCGCCGCGCCGCGCGTTGGATCGTGGACCGCTGGCCGTCATCAACCGGCAAGATGACGCTCGAGTACATGCTCAAGCAGTTCCTGTCAGCGACGGAGCTGCCGTGGCTCGAGCGGCATCTGACGTGGCTGGGAGCGATGCAGATCGACGACGGCGTCATCGCGGAGCTGGCGTGCAAACTCGATCCCTTTCCACACGATGATCCGTTGAATCGCGTCATGTGGTTCGACTTTCTGACGTATTTGCCGGATGATCTGCTGGTCAAGGTCGATCGCGCCACGATGTTGGCCTCGGTGGAAGCGCGGGCGCCGTATCTCGACCGCGAAGTGATGGAGCTCGTGCTGCCGGGGCGCACGCGTTCCAAGGTGCGGGGCTTCCGCACCAAGGCGATATTAAAGGAAGCAGCGCGTGGACTCGTCCCCGGGGAAGTGATCAACCGGCGCAAGCGCGGCTTGTCCGTGCCGGTGGCGCGCTGGCTCAACACTGGCCTCGCCCCCCTGGCCGACCGGTTGCTCGATACACCGCTCCTCGCGGAGCACCGGACGGGCCGCCGGAATCATGCGCGGAGATTGTGGCCGCAGCTCATGCTCGCACTCTGGAGCGAGCGGTGGGGAGTCGACCTTCATGAATCGTGACGAAGCCCTGGCCTTGATGCAGGAGCACACACAATCGTCCTCCCTCCGCCAGCACATGCTCGCGGTCGAGGCCGCCATGCGCGCCTACGCCGCCAAATTCGGCGAGGATCCAGAGCCATGGGGACTCGTCGGGCTGCTGCATGACTTTGACTACGAAAAATTCCCCAACCACGACCACTCCCCCACGGACGGGCATCCGCTGTGGGGAGTGAACGTCCTGCGCTCCAAGGGGGTCGGCGAGCCGCTGCTGCGCGCTGTCCTGGGACACGCGACCTATTCCGGTGTGCCGCGCGATTCGCAACTGGCCAAAACCCTGTTCGCCGTCGATGAGCTGTGCGGCTTTCTGGTCGCGTGCGCACTCGTGCGACCGTCCAAGAGCTTCAAGGACCTCGAGGTCTCGTCGGTGAAGAAAAAGCTCAAGGACAAGGCGTTCGCGCGCGGGGTCAACCGCGACGAGGTCCGTCAGGGCGCCGAGGAGCTCGGCGTGCCGCTCGACGAGCACATCGCGTTCTGCATTCAGGCGCTGCGGCCCGTGGAACCCTCACTAGGTCTCGGAGGGTGACCGCGACCGTCCCGCCCGCGCATCTGTTTTCGCGGGCGCTCGATCGCGCCACGGGTGCGCGGCCGATCCCCGGCAACATCGTGCGTCACGTCGCGGTCAGCAGCACAGCGCTCGATACGATGTTGGAGATGATCGCGAGCGCGGAGCGCACGGTGCACTTCGAGAATTACATCATTCACGACGACGACACCGGCCGCCGCTTTGCGACGGCGTGGGCCGAGCGGGCGCGCGCCGGGGTGCGCGTGCGCATCCTCTACGACGCGTTCGGCTCCTTCGGCACGAGCGGCGGCTACTGGCGTGAGCTGCACCGCTCCGGGGTCGACTGCCGGCCGTTCCGACCGATCCTGACGAGTGGCCCGATCCAGGCGTTCAGCCGTGATCATCGCAAGCTGCTCGTCGTGGACGGAGAACGCGCCATGACCGGTGGTATGTGCATCGGCGACGAGTGGGCGGGCAATGCCGACGCCGGCCTGTCGTGCTGGCGTGATACGATGGTGGTCGTCTGTGGACCCGCCGTGGCCGCGCTCGATGGGGCATTCGGGCGCATGTGGGCGCGCGCCGGGCGCCCCCTGCCCGAAGCCGAGACGATTCCGGCCCCTGAGGAGTGCGGGCCATCGGCGGTGCGCGTCGTAGAGGGCTTCCCCGGACAGTCGCGCATCTACCGGGCCGTCCAGCTGCTCGCCGCGGCGGTGACGGAACGGTTCTGGATTACCGATGCGTATCTGGTCGCACCGCCGCCACTCTATGCGGCGTTCGTGGACGCAGCGCGGAGCGGCGTCGATGTGCGCTTTTTGCTCCCGGGGACCTCGGATATCCCGGTCGTCCGCATGTTCACGCGCGCCGGATATCGCGAGCTGTTGCACGCGGGGGCGCGCATCTTCGAGTATCGCGGCCCGATGCTGCACGCGAAGACCCTCGTCGCCGATCGCGAATGGGCGCGAGTGGGATCGAGCAACCTCAACGTCTCCAGTCTCCTCGGCAACTACGAGCTCGATCTCGTCGCCGAGCACGACGGATTGACGGCGACGCTCGCCACGCAGTTCTTGCACGACATGGCACAGAGCCGCGAGATCGTGCTGATGGCCCGCCGCCGGTTGCCGCTGCCGCCGAAACTCGTCGATACGGTCGCGGTGCATCCGGACGTTCCGCAACACCGCCGCACGATGCATGAACGCCGGGCGGTAGCCGCAATCGCACTGATCCAGCTCGCCGGGGGCGCCCGCCGGCGGCTCGCCGGTGGGACGGCAGCGGCGTTCTTCGTGATCGGCCTCATGCTCCTCTTTTTGCCGATCATTACCAGCACCGTGCTTGCGGTCGGGACCCTGGTGACCTCCGTCTGGCTTGCCGGCTTCGCCCTTGCCCGGCGCCGGCGCCGCCGCGAGAGCGATGTTGGCTGAGGCTCCCCGCCCCGAGGCGCCAGTTCAACCTCCCAGCGGCCCTGCGCGTATGGGAAGCAGCGAAGACGACGCGGCGCTGGTTGCCAGGACTGTCGCAGGCGACCGCGCCGCATTTGGGGTTCTCGTGGAGCGCTACACAGGGCAGGCGCGGCGAGTCGCCCGGGCGGTCTTAGGCGATCCCGATGATGCGGATGACGCGGCCCAGGACGGATTTCTTTCCGCCCTGGTAAAACTCGCGCAATATGATGCCCGTCGGCCATTCGGACCCTGGTTGATGCGGATCGTCGCGAACGCGGCGACCGATCGGCGCCGGCGACGCACCGTCCGCCGAGCCGAGCCGCTCGATCCGTCGCTGGTCGGCGGTGGCCCGCGACCCGATGCGATCGCGGTCCGTAGCGAGCTCGGCGAGCGGCTGCGCGCCGCATTGAAGGAGCTGCCCGAGCGGCGCCGCACCGCGGTGGTGTTGTTCGATGTCGAGGGGTACTCGCATGCCGAGATCGCCGGAATCCTCGGGATTCCCGAGGGGACGGTGCGATCCGAAGTGTTTCACGCGCGTCGCCGTCTACGCACGCTGCTGGCTGACTGGAAGGAGCAGGTACGATGAACGAGTTGCCGTCGGATTTCCGGCCCGATGCCGAGCTCGGCGCCACATTGCGGAGTGCGCTCGAACCGAAGGACGACCACGCGGCGTTCGTCGCGCGGGTCATGGCGCGCTACGACCAGGCGCTCGCTCGCGCCATGATCCCGACGCTCGACGTCCTGGCGTCGTGGTTCCGGCCCGGCATCGCCGCGGCCGCGGCCGCGCTCATCGCCGGTTTTCTGCTCGGCCGCGCGGTCTTGGCGCCAGCCCCGACGTCGTTCGATGCTGCGCTGGCGCCGGTCGAAGGACCCGGGCTCGCGGCGCTCGTCACGGCGCCGGATCCGCCTGACGCCAGTGTGGTGTTTACGTCCCTTGTCGAGCAACGATAGAATGAGGAAAGAGAGCCATGCTGAATAGATCGAAACTCGCCGCCGTCGGCCTGTTGGCCGCTGTATTCCTGGCCGGTGGGCTGGCCGGCTGGGGTGGCCACGAGGCCGCGGAACGTGATGACCGTGGCCCGGGAGGACATCGCGGCCCGGACGCGCTCGTCGCCTATCTGACCCGTGAGCTGAAACTGAGCGCCGCACAGCGCGACTCGGTGCGCGCGATCATCGCCCGCCACCGCCCCGAGACCGATTCCCTATGGGCGCGGGTCCGGCCCCGCTTCGATTCCATCAAGGCCCGCATGCGCGCCGAGATCGATGCGCAGCTCACTCCCGAGCAGCGGACTCGTCACCAGCAACTGATCGACCGGGCTGAGCATCACCGTAGGGAGCGGGAAGACTCGACCAAAGCCAAAACCGAGGGAGGGCGGAGCTGATGCGCTGGCTCAGGGGCGTAACAGCCGTTCTTGTCGTGGCACTCACGGCACGCGTGGCGGCGGCGCAGCAGGTCGAGATCACCTTGCAGGAGGCGGTCCGGCGCTCGCTGGACGTCCAGCCGGCCATGGTGCAGGCACGCGGTGACCAGCGCAATGCCGGTGCCTCGTCTCGCTCGGCATTCGCCGCTTTTCTTCCTTCCGTCACCACCGGCGTGTCGGCGGCACGCAGCAACGTCGGCCGCATCGATCCGACAACGGGCCGCCCGGTCCCGCCGGATTACTCCTATACCGGAAGTCTCAACGTCAGCCTCGTGCTGTTCGACGGCTTCCAACGCTTTGCGAATCTGAAGTCGGCGTCCGCGACCGGCAATGCGGCGGAGGCGGGTGCCGTCAACCAGCGCTTCCAGATCATCCTGGCGACGAAGCAGGCCTTCTACAACGCCTTGGCCAATGACGAGCTCGTCCGCGTGGCGGACGCGCAGGTTCGCCGCGCGCAGCAGCAGCTGCAGATCTCGATCGACAAGCTCCATGCGGGCTCGGCGACGCGCTCGGATTCGTTGCGCTCGACCGTGGAATACGGCAACGCGCGCATCGCGCTGTTGCAGGCCCAGGCGAATCTGGCGACGGCGCAGGCGAACCTGGGCCGGCAGATCGGCGTCGACGCGCCGGTGCGTGCCGTCCCCGACACGGCGCTGCCCGCCGTCCCGGACACCGGGGACCTGCGGCGCGCCGCGATCGAGGGCGCGCCTGCCGTCGAGCAGGCCGAAGCGCAGGCGAGCGCGGCGCGAGCGCAGGTGTGGAGTACGCGCTCGCAATACTGGCCTTCGTTGGTCGTGAGCTACAGCAACAACCGGCAAGGCGTCGGGTCGCCGAGCTTCCCGTTGTTCAGCAGCTACCCCGAGACGTTTTCGTGGCGGTTTGGACTGTCGTGGACGCTCTTCAACGGATTCACGCGGGAAGCGAACCAGGTCAGCGCTTCGGTCAACCGCGACATCGCCGAGGCGCGGGCTGCCGATACCCGCCGCCAAGTGAACGCACTGCTCACCCAGCAGCTCGCGACGCTCGCGACGGCGGTCGAGCAGATCAACATCGCGCGCGACAATCTCGCCGCCGCGACGGAGGACCTGCGCGTGCAGAACGAGCGCTACCGCGTGGGGGCCGCGACGATCCTGGACCTGCTCACCTCCCAGGCCGCGCTCACGCAGGCGGAGGTCAACGTCATCCAGACGCGCTTCAACTATCTGATCGCCCGCGCGCAGGTCGAGGCGGTCGTGGGACGGATGCTATGACCTCGGTCCAGGCGATGACATTCCGCACGGGCGATACGCCCACGCCCGATACCGTGATCCTGACACATCACCTGGCGCGCGAGTATCAGATGGGCGCCGAGGTGGTGCATGCGCTCCGTGGCGTGGACATCCAGATCAAGCGGAACGAGTTCGTCGCGATTATGGGGCCGTCGGGGTCGGGCAAGTCGACGCTGATGAACCTGATCGGCTGCCTCGATACGCCGACGACCGGGGAGTACTGGCTGAACGGGCAGAAGGTGAGCGACTTGACCGACGACGAGCTGGCCCGCATCCGCAACAAGGAGATCGGGTTCGTCTTCCAGACATTTAACCTGCTGCCCCGCGCCGACGCGCTGCACAACGTGGAGCTGCCGCTGATCTACGCCGGCATGGCCGCCAAGGAGCGGCGCGAGCGCGCGGCCCACGCGCTCACCCAGGTGCAGCTGGCGGACCGGATGGATCACCGGCCCAACGAGCTCTCGGGCGGACAGCGCCAGCGCGTGGCGATAGCGCGGGCACTCGTCAACTCCCCCAGCATCCTGCTCGCCGACGAGCCGACGGGCAACCTCGACTCGGCGACCGGGACGGAAATCATGTCGGTCTTCAAGGATCTGCACCGGGCGGGCCAGACCATCGTGCTGGTGACGCACGAACACGACATCGCGGCGAACGCGCACCGCCAGATTCACCTGCTCGACGGCAAAATCGCGCGCGATGAGAAGATGGAAGGTCAGACGTGAACAAATACCTTTGGGCGAGCGCCACGGCGCTCATGCTGACCGGCATCGCCGGCTGCCACAAGACGCAGACCACGCAATCGTACGAGGCGGTTCCGGTCCAGCGCCGCAACCTGGTCGTGTCGGCGTCCGCGTCGGGCGCCATCGAGCCCGTGCTCACGGTCGACGTGAAGTCGAAGGCGTCGGGTGAGATCATCGGCATGAACGTGCAGACCGGCGACGACGTGAAAGAAAGTCAGCTGCTCGCGTCGATCGACCCCCGCATCCCGCGGAACAACCTGGCACAGGCGCAAGCCAATCTGCAGGTCGCGCAGGCCCAGCTGAGCAACGCCAAGGCGCAGCTCGCGCGCTCGGACACGCTCTTCAAGGCGCAGGCGATTACGCAGACCGAATACGACGGCGCCAAGCTGGACTATGCCAACGCAAACGCCGCCGTGATCCGCGCGCAGTCCGACCTCGAGAACGCGCGTGACCGCATGAACGACACGAAACTGCGTGCCCCCCTCGCCGGCACCATCATCACGAAGAATGTCGAGCTCGGCACCGTGATTTCGTCGCCGACCACCGACGTGGGCGGCGGCACCGTGCTGTTCAAGATGGCGAATCTCGATACGGTGCAGATCCGCGCGCTCGTGGACGAGACGGACATCGGGAAGGTGCAGCCGAGCATGCTCTCGACGATCACCGTCGACGCGTATCCCAACCGGCCGTTCGAGGGGAGCGTCCTGAAGATCGAGCCGCAGGCGACCGTCCAGCAGAACGTGACGATGTTCAACGTGCTCGTGCGCATCCCGAACCCCGGTCACCTGCTCAAGCCCGGGATGAACACCGAAGTCGAAATCCACGTCGGCCGCCGCGACAACGTGCTCGCGGTGCCGAACGCCGCGCTGCGGACGCAGCGCGACGTCGCCTCGGCGGCGCAGGTGCTGGGGCTCGATCCCAACGATGTCCAACAGCAGCTCGCGGCCCACCAGCAGCAGCCGGGCCCCGCAAATCGCGACAGCGCGTCGCTGGGTGGGGGCGTCGCGAGTCGGGACTCGGCCGCGCGCCGCGACTCTGCGGCACGAGGCGCGGGCGGGAGTACGATGACGATGCCCGACGGCCGGACGATTCAGCTGCCGCCCGGCGTGACCGAAGCGCAGGTCCGCTCCGCATTTCAGAAGCGGATGTCGGGTCAAGATCTGACGCCGGCCGAGCAGAACGCGATGGCCGCTATGCGTGCCGCATTCCAGAGGGTGGGCGGTGGTGGAGGAGCCGGCGGCGGTGGGTTCCGGCGCAACAGCGGCGAGACGTCCAGCTACATCGTGTTCACGCTGAAGCAAGGGAAGCCAACACCCGTGCAGATCCGCACGGGCCTGACGGACCTTGACTACGTCGAGGTGCTGAGCGGGCTCACTGAGCAGGACACGGTGCTGGTGCTGCCGAGCGCGTCCCTGCTCAACTCGCAGCGCGACATGCAGCAACGCATGCGCAACATCGGCGGGCTGCCCGGCGTGCAGCAACAGCAGCAGACGCCGCCGCGCCCGGCGACGCCGGCGAGGCCCTAGTATGCTGCTTGGCGAGATTTTCCAGGTCGCGCTCCAGGCGATCCGCGCCAACAAGCTGAGGTCGTTCCTGACGATGCTGGGCATCATCATCGGCGTCGGCGCGGTCATCACGATGGTCGCGCTCGGCAGCGGCGCGCAAAAGGCGGTCCAGGAGCGCATTCAGGCGCTCGGTCCTACGCTGCTGTCACTCTATCCCGGGCAGTCGTTCCGCGGCGGGATCATGATCGATTTCGGATCGCGGGTCAGTCTCACCGTGGACGACGCGAACGCCCTCGCGAGCAGTGCCCGGTACGTGAAGGCGGTGGTCCCGGAGCTCACGCGCAATCTGCAGATCAAGAAGGGCGGCCAGAACGCGAACGTGAACATCGTCGGGACGACGCCGAACTACCCCGTCGTGAAGAACTACACCCTCACGGCGGGGCGGATGTTCACCGCCGGTGAGGACGAAGGCCGCCGCCGGTTGGCGGTGCTCGGCTCGGCCATCCCGGACATGTTCAATGCGAATCCCGCCGCGATGATTGGCCAGGAGATTCAGATCCGCGGGATTCCGTTCGAGATCGTCGGGGTGTTGTCGTCGAAAGGCTCGGCGATGGGGTTCGGCAATCCGGACGAGCAGGTGTTGATCCCGCTACAAACCGCCCGCTATCGCATCATGGGGACGGATCGGCTGCGGACTATCACGGTGGACGCCGCCAACGTGCAGCAGATGACGCTCTCCATGATCGAGATCGAGCGCGTGCTGCGGCGAGAACACAAGATCCGGCCGGGCGGCGAGAACGATTTCCAGATCCGGAATCAGTCGGACATTCTCGCCACATTCCAGCAGACGACCCAGACGTTCACCTACCTGCTCGCCGGCATCGCGGCGGTGAGCTTGCTGGTCGGCGGGATCGGGATCATGAACATCATGCTCGTGTCGGTGACCGAGCGGACGCGCGAGATCGGGGTGCGCAAAGCCCTCGGAGCGACGCGGTTCAACATCCTGTTCCAGTTCCTGGTCGAAGCGCTGGTGCTGTGCCTGGTCGGCGGGATCATCGGGATTCTGTTCGGCGCGCTCGGCGCGGTCGCGCTTTCCAAACTCGCGCACTGGAATACCTCTATCAACTTCTTCGCCATCGTGGTCGCGTTCGTCTTCAGCGCAATTGTGGGGCTGTTCTTCGGGATCTGGCCGGCACGGCGAGCTGCCGCCCTGGATCCGATTGTGGCGCTCAGATACGAGTAGAATGCAGAATGTAAAACGCGGAATGCGGAATTGATCTGACGAATCGTCACTCTCGTCTGACATTTCGCATTCCGCATTTCGCATTCGGCATTGTAGTTTTAGCCGATGCTCGCCGTTCTTCTCGTGGTGCTCCAGTCGCAAGGCAACCTGCAGGCGGTGTACGACGGTCGCCTCCATCAGATCGACGTCCGCATCCCCCGCATCGACGCCGTCGTAACGGTCGACGGTGTCCTGAACGAGCCGGTGTGGCAGCAGGCGGCGCTGCTCAAGGGGTTCACGCAATACCGCCCCGTCGACAGCCGGCCCGCGGCCGACTCCACCGAGGTGCTCGCCTTCTACACGCCGGACGCGATCTACTTCGGAATCCGCGCGTACGAAGCGCATGGCACCGTCGTCCGCGCGACGCTCGGCGACAACATCGGAACCGACGACAACATCCAGATCCTGCTGGACACCTTCAACGACCGGCGGCGGGCCTTGCTGTTCGCGGTCAACCCGCTCGGCGTCCAACAGGACGGCGTGCGCAGTGAAGGGCTCGCCGGCGCGGCGGGCGGAGCCAACGCGGGATTCCGGTTCGATGGCGTGGTCGATCTCAATCCGGACTACGTCTACCAGTCCGCCGGCCACGTGACTCCCTGGGGCTATGAAGTCGAGGTGCGCATCCCCTTCAAGAGCCTGCGCTACCAGAGCGGCGCCACTCAGGACTGGGGCATTCAAGTCATTCGCGTCACGCAGCACACGGGGTACGAAGACACCTGGACTCCGGTCGTGCGCGCGAACGCCAGCTTTCTCATTCAGTCGGGAACACTCAAGTCGCTGACCGGCCTGCATCGTGGCCTGGTCATGGACGTCAACCCGGAGTTCACGTCACGCCTGGACGGCGCACCCGCCTCGCCATCCTCGTATCAGTACCAGAACATCAATCCCGAGCTCGGCGTGAATGTGCGCTGGGGGATCACGCAAAACCTGAGCGCGGCGGGGACGGTGAACCCCGACTTCTCACAGGTGGAAGCGGACGTCGGGCAGGTCACGGTGAACCAGCGGTTCGCGCTGTTCTTTCCCGAGAAGCGGCCGTTCTTTTTGGAAGGCCTCGAGCAGTTCGACACGCCCAACGCACTCATCTATACGCGCCGGATTGCGGCGCCAATCGCAGGCACCAAGTTGACCGGCAAGGTCGGCGGCATGGGGGTCGCCTACATCGGAGCGGTGGACGACAACAATCAGGTCCCGCGCCATTACCCCGTTTACAACTTGCTCAGGCTGCGGCGCGATCTGGGCGCAAGCTCGACGCTGGGACTCGCCTACACCGACCGCATCGTCGGGAGCGCATGGAACCGCGTCCTCGGCGCCGATGCTCGCGTGATCTGGAAGAAGATCTGGTTTTCGACCGCACAGATCGTGGGCTCCTGGACGAAGGACGTCGGGACCCAGTCCGGAGCGCTCTGGGACGTGACGCT